>NZ_JACESD010000079.1:0-7845 GCF_013911995.1 Euryhalocaulis sp. | reverse complement strand
TGGTCGGCCAGTCGCCGCTGGCGCTGGAAACCGTGCTGGCGGAAGTCGAGGCGCTGGGCTTCGAGGCCGCCGGATCGGCCCAGCCCGAACGCGCCGTCGACACGTTCGACGCGGCGAATTTCGACCTGATCGCGCTGGGCGCGGGCCTGGCCGCCCCGATGCGCGCTTTTCTGAAGCGGGGCTTCACGCGGCAGTCGCCCGATATCCGCATCATCGACACCATCGCCCCCCGCGCCGCGCGGGACATCGCCGCGGCCCTCTCCGGTTCGGACCCGGCGCTGGACCTGCCCGCCTATTTCGCGCGGATCGGTTTCACGGGGCTTGCCTCGCCGGACCTCGCCACCTTGCGGCGGCTGCAGGAATTGCATCCCGACGCCATCCCGTTCGAGGCCATGGACGTGCTGCTGCATCGCGGCGTCGACGTGTCGCCCGAAGCCGTCGAGGCGAAACTGGTCGCCGGCGGGCGCGGCGGTTACTGCTTTGAGCAGAACGGCCTGTTCCTGCGGGCGCTACAGGCCATCGGGTTCGTGGCGGAGGGCCGGCTCGCCCGGGTCCGCTGGGGCGCGGCGCCCGGCGCCGCCCCGGCCTCGCTGACCCATATGGCGGTGCAGGTGACGCTCGATAACACCCCATGGCTCGCCGATGTCGGCTTCGGCGGCAGCGCCCCGCCCGAGCCCTTGCGCATGGACATCACCGCGCCCCAGACAACGCGGCACGAAACCTACCGCCTTATCCCCTTCGGCCCGGCCCTGCTTCTCCAGTTCTGCATGGACGGCGAATGGACCGCGCTGTACGAGGTCGCGCCGCAGGTCCCCGAACAGGTCGATTACGAAACCGGCAACTGGCGCACCTCCACCCACCCGGACTCGCATTTCCGCAGCCAGCTCAGCGTCGCGCGCACCACGCTGGAGGCCCGCCACACGCTGAAGAACGCCCTCTACACCGTCCGCGCCGCCGATGGCCGGACGGAGAAGACGGCGCTGGACCCGGACGGCCTTGCGCGAGTCCTGAAAGACATCTTCCGCCTGCCGGTCGCGGCGGACTGGCGGCCCGCCCTTGAAGGCGCCGCCGCCGCGACCGCGCGGGAGGAGGCGGACCATGCTTGATACCCGCAAACAGGCGCAGCTCGCGCTCGGCCAGGCCCGCCTGCGCATCGCCCGCCCCACCGCCCGGCTGGGGGAGATGATACGCTTCTACCGCCACGCTCTGGGCTTTCAGGAACTGGCGCAGTTTCAGGACCATGACGGCTTCGACGGCGTCATGCTGGGCCATCCCGGCGCGCCCTATCACCTCGAATTCACACGCGAAACCGCCGGACAGGCCATCGCGCCGCCGCACCCCGACGCCCTGCTGGTCTTCTACCTGCCGGACCGCGGCGTGTGGCTGGCGGCGGTGGAGCGGCTATGGAATTACGGGGCCGCGGCGGTGCCCTCCGCCAACCCCTACTGGGACCGCGCCGGCCTCACCTTCGAAGACCCGGACGGCAACCGCATCGTCCTGCAAAACGCCGCCTGGCCAATCTGACGGGGCTAAACCGTTCCTATTTTGTTCTTGACGATGGTTAACGTGTCTGGTTGCATCCCCGGGAAACGGACAACCGGGTGCGAGGGCGGGTTATGGCGCGGGTGATGACGGCGGCGTTCGAGGGCGCGGAGGCGCGGCGCGTCGACGTTCAGGCGCAGATCACCGGGGCGCAGCAGCCGGTCTTCTCCGTGGTCGGGCTGGGCGACAAGGCGGTCAGCGAATCCCGCGAACGGGTGCGCGGCGCCTTCGCCGCCATCGGCCTGGCCCTGCCGCCCAAGCGCGTGGTGGTCAATCTGGCCCCGGCGGACCTGCCCAAGGAAGGCAGCCATTACGACCTGCCCATCGCGCTCGCCGTCATGGCCGCGCTCGGCGTGGTGCCGGAGGATGCGCTCTCGGGCTTTGCTGCGATTGGCGAGTTGTCGCTGGACGGCGCCATCGCGCCGGTCTCCGGTGCGCTGCCCGCCGCGATGATGGCCAGCGAGCACGGGCTCGGCCTCATATGCCCCGCCGAGTGCGGGCCCGAGGCCGCCTGGGCGGGCGACATGGACCTTCTGGCCCCGAAATCGCTCATCCAGATCGTCAATCACTTCAAGGGCAATCAGGTTCTCACCCCGCCCGAGGCCGGACCGCTGGCCGAACCGGCCGCCGCGCCGGACCTGCGCGACGTGCGCGGTCAGGAAACCGCCAAGCGGGCGCTGGAGATCGCCGCCGCCGGCGGCCACAACCTGTTGATGGTCGGCCCGCCCGGCTCCGGCAAATCCATGCTCGCCGCCCGCCTGCCCGGCCTGTTGCCGCCGCTGACGGCGCGGGAGCTTCTGGACGTCTCCATGATCCAGTCCGTCGCCGGCCTGCTGGAGCGCGGACAGCTCACCCGCACCCGCCCCTATCGCGCGCCGCATCACTCCGCCTCCATGGCCGCCATGGTCGGCGGCGGCATGCGCGCGAAGCCGGGCGAGATCAGCCTCGCCCATCGCGGCGTCCTCTTCCTCGACGAACTGCCCGAATTCACCCCGCAGGTGCTCGATTCCCTGCGCCAGCCGCTGGAGACGGGGGAGGTGATCGTCGCCCGCGCCAACGCCCATGTCCGCTATCCGGCGCGGTTTCAGCTGATCGCCGCGATGAACCCGTGAGGACGCGTTGCCTTCTTTCCATCGTTTTCCGAAGGAATATGATGAAGATTGATTTCAATCTCCTCTTTGCCGATCACGATGTTTTCTGTGATCGCATCCACGATCGAGCGCTTTTCCTCGAAGGGAAGATCATACCAACGGCTATAGAGGTCGCGGGCGCCTGAAATGATCTCTTCGCTCGATAGCCGATTGATTTTGAGAATATCGATCTCGGCTTGAAGCTGCGCCTGGCGCTGCTCGATCGCCTCCTTGCGGTCATCAAGCGGATTGTAGAGCGCGCCAAATTTCTTGGTCGTCAGCTCGTCATCGATATAGGAGCGGTAGACCTTCTCCTGCTCCGCCGCGACCTTGCGGTGCTCGCGTCCGAGCGCGTCCAGTTCGTCCTGCTTCTTGACGATGTCCTCATCGCTGTCGGCCAGGAACGCTTCCAGCTGGTCGTCGGAAAAGAAGAAGCTCTTGAGTTGCTCCTGAAACAGCGCTTCGAGATCGTCGATCGGGATCTTGTTTCGGCATTCCCCGCAAATGTATTTCGGCGAGGGCGCGCGCGGATACATCTTGTTTCCGCACTCGCAAATCGCGTAGCCGGAAAACAGCGCAGCCGTCTTGCGGCGCGCCGGCCGGCCGGCGCGCTGCTGATCCATGATGGTGTTGCATTGGCTCCAGAGGTCTTCGGAGACAATCGGCTCCACTGGACGCAGCACCCACTCCCCTTCCGGTTTGAGGCTCGCCGCTTTTCCGCGGCCATTGGACTTGGTGTAGTTGGCGCGGTGGACGCCCTTCGCCGTCGGATCGCGCAGAAGGCGCGTGATGGTCGTGTCAGAGAACTTCGCTCCCTTGCGCGTCCGGTAGCCCCGCTCGTTCAGGACGCGGGCGACCGTCTTCTTCCGCTTATGCTCAAGGAAGAGCTCATAGACGAGCTTGCGAACGGGCGCTTCGTCCGGATGGGGCACGAGCTTCCCGTCCAGCCAGTGATAGCCGAAGCAGGGCTGTCCGCCGATCGGCTTGCCAAGTTTCGCGCGGACCGGCACCGCGGCGGCGACCCGTTCAGCGATTTCCTCGCGCTCCCACTGCGCCATCGCCGCGATCATCGTATAAAACAGGCGTCCGGCCGGCGAAGACGTGTCGATCGCTTCCTGAAGCGAGATCAGGTCCGCGCCATGCTCCCGGAAGAATTCCGCAAAGTCCAGGAGCTCGCGGGTGTTGCGCGCCAGCCGGGCCAGTTTCGAGAAAATCAGGCCCGAGATCGCGCCACTCGTAACGTCCGCCATCATGCGCTTGGCCTCTGGATGGTCGGAGACCGACTTTCCCGATACGCCCGAGAGATCATAGACCTCGACGACCTCCCAGCCTTTCGCTTCCGCATAGAAGCGGGCGCGCTGTTGGTGATTGGCCGGACTTTCTCCGTTGGCCTGATCCTCTGTCGAAACCCGGATCCAGACGCCGACGCATTTTTTCTCAAGCTGGGCCATCACTGCCTCCCGCCGCGGAGATTTTGGCCGCCCAGTTTACCACAACAGGCGCAGCTTGGCGCCTGTTTATCGCGCGCGCCGGGTCGGCGCGCGCCTTCCAGTCTCCCCTCACTTTTATGGAAATACACTCGTAAGAACGTTGCCGCGCCGTCATCGGCGCGGCCGGAAAAACAGAAAAAAGGTCACCCTTTTCCGCGGGCTGGACGGCGGAGGCCTTTATCGCCCCGCCTGGCCGCAGCGCAACCGCGGCTGCGCCGCAGTTCTCCACTTCGTTCCGACCCGTAAAGGGTGCGCCGCGCCTGCGTCGGCGGGGCGTCAGGCCTGTCTCCGCCGCCCGCCCCGCTCCCGGGGCGGGTGATGAGGAAAAAGGAGACTGACATGGAACTCAGACACATTGATCTCGACCGCCTTTGCGTGTCGAAGGCGAACATGCGCCACGGCGCCAAGGCCCCGGACGTAACGGACCTTATCCCGAGCGTTCGGGCGCGCGGCGTGCTTACGCCCCTTCTGGTCCGCGAGAACGGCAAGAAGGACCGCTACGAAATCGTCGCGGGCCGGAGGCGCTATTTTGCTTCACGCGCCGTGAAGAAGGAAAGCGGAACTGTTCCCCCGCTTCCCTGCGCTGTGATGGAGCCGGGCGACGATGCGGCGGCGCTGGAAGCCTCGTTCATTGAGAACGCGGCGCGGCTTGATCCCGACCCGATGACGCAGTTCGAGACCTTTTCGAAACTCGTCCGGGAAGGGCGCAGCGTCGAGGATATCGCCGCCTTGTTCGGCCTTGAGGAGCGCTGCGTGCGCAAGCGTCTGGCGCTGGGCGGGCTTCTGCCGGGCGTGCGGAACCTGTTCCGGGAGGAAAAGCTGGACGTGCGCAGCGTGCAGCTTCTGACCATGGCGAGCCAGCGCAAGCAGCGCGAGTGGCTCAAACTGCATCGCGACCCGGAAGCCGCCGCGCCGACAGGCAACGCTTTGAAGCGCTGGCTGTTGGGCGGAGAGGATATCGAGACGTCCGCCGCGCTGTTTCCGCTCGACGCCTATAAGGGCCGGATCGTTTCCGACCTGTTCGGCGAGCGGTGCTATTTTGCGGACCCGGAGGCGTTCTGGACGCTGCAGACCGAAGCCATCGCGGAGAAGCGGCAAGCCTATCTCGACGAGGGCTGGTCGGACGCCGTGGTGCTCGAGCGCGGCCATCCCTTCTGTTCGTGGGAATACGAGCCAGCCGACAAGGCCGAGGGCGGCAAGGTCTATATCGCCATCCTCGCAAACGGCGAGGCCGATTGCCGGGAAGGCTGGCTGACGCAACAGGAGGCCCGCAAGCGCCGCCGCAAGGAGAACGGGGCCTCGCCCGCGCGGCAGGCCGAGATCAGCCAGACGATGCAGGCCTATCTGGCGCTGCACCGGCACGCGGTAGCGCGGTATGCACTGTTGTCAGCGCCCGACCTCGCCTTGCGCCTGATCGCCGCGCATCTGCTGTGCGGTTCGGCGCTGTGGCGCGTAGACCCGGAGCCGCAGCGCTGTCGGTCCGAGGCGATGGCGGACAGCCTCGCCGCCGCCCCCGCGCAAGCCGCCTTCGCGGCGGAGCGCGCCGCTTTAAGGGCCATGCTCGACTTGCCGGAAAGCGATGAGGCGCTGACCGGGGCGCTCTATCATCGTTTCGGAGAGGGGGTGCTTCGGGTGCTGGCCTTGTCCGGGGAGGAAGTGAGCCGCGTGCTGACCTTCCTGATGGCCGAGACGCTGGAAGCCGGATCATTGGCGAGCGAAGCGGCGGGCCTGTTGCAGGAGATCGATCCGGCGACGGTTCCCGCGCCCGATGAGGCGTTCTTCGACCTGTTGCGCGGGCGGGCGCTCGTGAACGCGGTTCTTCGCGACCTCGCAGGCGCGGAGACGGCGCAGGCCAATGCGGCGGAGCCTATCCGGGTCCAGAAAGCCATCATGAAAAACTCCCTCAATGGAAAGAGGCGGAAACAGGCCAAGGACTGGCGGCCCCGTTACTTCGCCTTCCCGTTCGAAAGCTATACGCCGGACGGCGGCGGACAGCTTGAGGCGGCGTCAAAGGCCGCGCTGGAAGCGGTGAAACCCTTCTAGGGGCAGCGGGACGGGCGGCGCTTAGCGCCGTCCGTCATCGCCTCTGTTCTGCGAAGTGCGTGATCCCGAGCGCGGCGGCCTCAAAGATCGCCATGCCGTAATGTTCGCTCTCCCATGGCTTGCGGCGGCGCGGCAGGCGCGGGGCGAGCGCGGGCAGCATCGCCGCCACCCCCGCCGCCATGTCGTCTTTCGAACCGACGCCAAACACCGAGAAGCGCTTTCGCACGCGCAGCCGGGAATAACGGCAGACCTCAATCCCCTGCCGTCGCGCGCTGATTGCGATCAGGGTCAGCAGTTTGCGGACCCGCTTGGACCGCCGCGAGCCGGGCGCAGAGCCATGCTCCAGAACGATTACGTCCGGACGGAAGCGGCGCATCAGCGTCTTCGCCTTGCGCAGGCATTCCGCGTTCTTGTCGTGCCGGACCTCCTTTACGCCCCAGTCGAGCGGCGTGATTTCATCCTGGAACAACACGAACCCTACCCCCCGAGAATTGGGCGCAAGCGCCAGCACGCGCCCCTCATAGGCAAGCGTCATGGGGCGCTCTGGCGGATCAGAGAGTCTAGAAATTCGACCTTGTGCCGGGCGCTTGGCTCGTGGGTTTCGATCCGGGTCTTGAGGGCGCGGGCGCGCATGGCGACCCGGCGCTCCGCTTCGCGGTAGCTGTCGTTCAGAAGATCGCGGGGCGGCGATCCGAACACGACTTCATAGGCGATGAGCACGGTGATGTCGGGACGGCGCACCCCGTTCTCGAGGCGCGAAATCAGCGAAGACCGGCGAGACCCGAAAAGTTCGGCGAGCTCGTTCTGGGTGAGGCCGCTGCGTCGGCGGCAGCCGCGCAGCACCAATGTATTGCATCTGATACTCATGAAGAAAAAGGCGCGCGGGACGGTGCGTCCGTTGCGCCTTTTCATTGTCTCAGATGATGACCGATTCCCTAGGCTCGGAAATTTGCCAAATTGGCAAACGCGGCGCAGGGCCGCCGCGTTTGACCGGTCCGGATGCGCGGCGGCTCGGCGCGGGCGACTTCGGGGACTTGGGGGCGCTTGCGCGGTCCCCGGCCGCCCGCCCGGCCGCGCATCCAAAGGGCGGCGTGGCGGCTCGCTACTTGATCTCCGGGAGGGAGGGATCGTCCCCGAAGTCCACCCGCGCCGGTTTCTGCGTTTCGGTCATGCGAGCCGCGGCCTGTTCGGCCTCGTCCTCGCCCACCCCGTAGCGCTCATAAAGCGTCGGCAGTTTGCGCATCTCTTCGGGCGCGATCACGAAAACGCCATGGCTCTTGCGCGTCTTGAGGCCGAGCCGGTTGCGGATCACTGCGCCGGCGGCGCGCCCGGAATAGACAAATCCGCCTTCCCCGAGCGCGGACAATCCCTGCGCCACGTCGCCGACCGTGACCGCCGCCGCGTCCTCGCTCAAATGACGGATGATGGCCAGCGCGTCCGCCTCCAGCGTGTCTCCCCGATCCTCCTTGACCGCTTTCTGATAGGCGCGCGCATAGCGGCTCAGGACCGTCCGGGCCTTGTCATCCTCGATGATGGAGCGCAGCGGCGCGAAGATCTGGTTCATGCGCGGCTCAAGCTTCGGGTCGAGATGGCGCGCGCAGTCTCCAAGACGGGCGTGATTGCGAAAGCGGTAGAGCAGC
>NZ_JACESD010000078.1:0-8572 GCF_013911995.1 Euryhalocaulis sp. | reverse complement strand
CGCTGGCCGCCTGCGGCGGTCCGGCGGAAGAGGAAGCCGCCGAGAGCGAAACCGCGCCGGCGGAGCCCGATTTTTCAGAGGAAATCGCCGAAGACCTGGCCGCGCTGGACGCCGGGGCCGGAGAGCCCGAGCCCGGCGACTGGAACGAGACCCCGTGGTCCGATGCGCGTTCGGTTTTCAACCAGATGTGCCGCGACCGGGGCATGGATGACGCCCTGTGCGGCTGCATCCGCAATAATCTGCGCGCCGAATTCGGCGCCGATGCGGTATTTGTCACCGGCGTGACCTTCGGGGCGCGCGCCGATCTTGCCCCGGTCGTGACGGCCCGCCTGACGGCGGAAGAGCGCGAATCGGCGGCGGCGGGATATCTTGAAGCCAACAGAACCTGCCTTGCCGAGGCCGGTGAGGAATAAACGGACGGGGGAGTTCCACATGATCAATCGGGGTTCAATTCTATTCGCCGCCTGCGCGGCGCTGATGCTGGCCGCCTGCGGCGGCGATGACGAGGCCGCGCGCGAGGACGCCGCGCCGGCTGAAACCGCGCCCGCGCCGGAAACGGCGGAGGCCGCGCCGGAAGAACCCCTTGATATTCCCGCCGAGGACCGCGCCCAGCTGGTCGAGGCCTGCGTCGCCGACACCGGCAACAGCGAGGCCGCCTGCGAATGCGCCGCCGATCAGGCCGCGGAACGGCTGGATGGCCGGGTCTATGCCTTCTTTTCCGCCAAGCTGGCGGGCAATGACGACCGCGCCGACGACATCATGGGCCAGATGACGCTCTCCGACCTTCAGGACACGGCCACCACGATGCAGGTGATTTTCGTCGAGTGTCAGCTGAATCTGCCCGACTGACGCCGCGCTCCGTCCTTGTGCGGCGCCGTGTGAGCCCTATAACCGCGCCCCATGCCAAGCGATGACTCCGCGCTCGACGCGCGCGCATTCGAATCCCTTCTGGACGAGCTTCTGAGCCATGCCCGCGCCAGCGGCGCCGATCAGGCGGACGCGGTGGTTGTGGAGAGCCGGGCGCTGGACGCCACGGTCCGCAATGGCGAGGTGGAGGATGTGGAGCGCGCGGAATCGCGCGATCTGGGCCTGCGCGTTTTCGTCGGCAAGAAGACCGCCAGCGTCTCCTCCTCCGACCTTTCCGGCGACAGCCTGACCGAGCTGGCCGAGCGCGCCATCGCCATGGCCAAGGCCTCCCCGGACGAGCCCTGGGCCGGCCTTGCCCCGGAAGACCGGCTGGCGGCCGGCGATCTGCCGGAGCTGGACCTGTTCGACGCGACCACGCCCGACCCCAAAGACCTGGAAGAGCGCGCGCTGGCCGTGGAGGCCGCCGCCCGCGCCGTGCCGGACGTCACCAAGACCGATCACGCCTGGGCCGGCTGGGCGGGCAGCGTGTTCCGCCTCGCCACCACGGGCGGGTTCGGGGGCGGCTGGCGTTCCTCCTCCCGTCATTTCGGGGTGGCCGCCATCGCCGAGCGTGACGGCGCGATGGAGCGCGATTTCGACGCCCACTCCGCGCGCCATCTGGAAGACCTGAAATCGGTCGAGGAAGTCGGCGCGGAAGCCGGCCGCCGCGCCGCGGCCCGTCTGGGCGGCGCCAAGGTGAAAAGCGGCAAGCGCACCGTGATCTTCGAAAATCGCGTCGCCCCGGCCCTGTTCAACGCCTTCGCCGGGGCCATTTCCGGCCCGTCCGTGGCGCGGGGCGTTTCCTTCCTGAAGAACCATCACGGCCAGCAGCTTTTTGCGCCGGGCGTCAATATCGTTGATGATCCCTCGCTGGTGCGCGGCCGCGGCTCCCGCCCGTTCGACGGGGAGGGGGTACGCGTGAAGCGCTGGAACGTGGTGGAGGACGGCGTACTGACGACCTGGCTTCTCAATTCGTCCTCCGCCCGTCAGCTGGGGCTGGAAACGACCGGCCACGCGGCGCGCAGCGTCGGCGGATCGCCCGGCGTCTCGCCGTCCAATCTCTGGGTCCAGCCGGGCGCGCAATCCCGCGACGGCATGATCGCCGATATTCAGTCCGGCCTGTTCGTGACAGAGATGTTCGGCCCGTCCCTGAACGCCAATACCGGCGACTGGTCGGTCGGGGTATCCGGTTTCCTGATCGAGGGCGGAGAGATCACCTCCCCGGTCAGCGAGATCACGGTGGCGGGCAACCTCATCGACATCTATGGCCGCCTGCAGCCGGCGGATGATCTGGATTTCCGCGGCAAGATCAATTCGCCGTCCCTGCGCGTGGACGACTTAAGCGTCGCGGGGCAATGAGCGCAGGCGAAGACCTCGCCCTCCTGAAACAGGCCGCGCTTGCGGCCGGCGCGGCGGCCATGCCCTGGTTCGAGGGCGACAAGGACATGAAGGTCCGGCAGAAGGGCGATGAAGGCCCGGTCACCGCCGCCGATCTCGCCGTCAACGACCTCTTGAAAGAGCGCCTGCTGGGCGCGCGCCCCGGCTACGCCTGGCTGTCGGAGGAGTCGGCGGAGGATCCGGCCCGCCACAGCGCCAGGCGCGTCTTCATCATCGACCCCATCGACGGCACCCGCGCCTTCATCAACGGCAAGCCGCACTTCACCGTCTGCGCCGCGGTGGTGGAGGACGGCCGCCCCATCGCGGGCGTGGTCTATAACCCGGCGCGGGAACAGCTCTATTCCGCGCATCTCGGCGGCGGCGCCTTCCTGAACGATGCGCCCGTCCGCGCCACGCAGCCAGCCAGCCTCGACGGCATCCGCATGGTCTGCCAGCCGGACTTCATCGCCTCGAAGAAATGGCCAGAGCCGTGGCCCGACATGCATGTGGAGCTGTGCAATTCCATGGCCTACCGCATTGCGCTGGTGGCTAGCGGCGCGTGGGACGCGGCCCTTGCCCCCAATCCGAAGTCGGACTGGGACATCGCCGCTGCGGATATTCTGGCCACGGAAGCCGGCGCGCGGATGACCGGCCTTGACGGCGCGGAGTTTCGCTACAATCAAGAGCGCACAAGGCATTCCGGCGTTATTTGCGCCGCGCCAGAGATACATGAAAAGATCCTGCAGCGGGTGCGCGCCTTCCCGCGCCGCTGACAGGGCAAGGAACCGGACAAGCGAAGAGGGAATATACGCCATGGCCGAAAAGACCACGGACGATGAACGCCAGCTCCTGCACATCGTCATCGGCGGAGAGCTGAAACACCCGCAGGGCGTGGAGTTCAAGGATTGCTCGGCGATCGACTTCGTCGGCGCCTACCCGACCTATGAGAAAGCCCACGCCGCCTGGCGCGGCGCCGCCCAGCGCACCGTGGACAACGCCATGATGCGCTACTTCATCATCCACGCCCACCGCCTCCTCGACCCCCAGACGGGCACCGAGCACAATCAGAAGACGCAGTAGCGTTAGAACCCTCTCCCCCTCGTGGGGAGAGGGCAGGGTGAGGGGGGCGTCTAACACACGCGCCGGCGCACCCAGCTTCGACGCCCCCCTCTCCAAGAAACGCATATCGCTGCGCTCTTGCATTTCTATCCTCTCCCCACGAGGGGGCGAGGATCGCTTTTAGTTGCCTCTCCCCTTCACAGGGGCGAGGGGACGGATGACTATCCGGCGTTACGGTGCGTATGGTGTCAGTCACCACTGACTGACTCGCCCCTGCCAGGAGCCGCTGCGTGACATCACCCGCCCCATCGACCGAGGCCACCAGCGGCGCGCTCGCCGCGCGGCTGTGGCGGGAATACGTCGCGCCGAAATGGCGGCGGCTCTCGGTGGCGGTGGTGCTGATGGCGATTACCTCGGCGGCGGCGGCCTCCTACGCCGCGGTCACCAAGTACTCGCTGGACCTGGTGGCCGAGCGCGACCCCCGCGTCCTCACCCTTGTCCCGCTGCTGATCATCGCCGCGGCCGCGGTGCGCAGCGTCTCGCTCTACTACCAGCTCCTCATCACGAACGGCCTGGCGCTGAAAATCATGCAGGAAGTGCAGGAGGCGATGTTCGCCCGCCTGATGCAGGCCGACTACGCCCGCATCGCGGGGGAGTCCGTCGGCTCGCTGGTCTCCCGCTTCACCAATGACGTGAACCTGTTGCGGGAATCGCTGGTGCGCGGCGCCAATAATTTGATCCGCGACGTGATGACGGTCATCGCCACGCTCGGCGTCATGGTCTGGCTGGACTGGATGCTGACCCTGCTGATCGTGCTGGTCTATCCGATCGCCTTCTATCCGGTGGTGAAGATCGGCCAGCGCCTGCGCCGCGTCTCGGGCGAGGCGCAAATCCAGATGGGCGCGGTCACCTCCTTCCTGGAGGAGTCGCTCTCCGGCGCCCGCATGGTGAAGACCTACCGGCTGGAGGAACGCGAGACGGAGCGCGCCAACGCCTCCTTCCTGGAGCGTTTCCGCCTCTCCCTGAAGCTGTTCTCCGGCAAGGCGCGCGTGGACCCGATCCTGGAGATCGCGGGCGGCGCCGCGCTCGCCGGCGTCATCGCCTTCGCCGGCTGGCGCACGATAGAGGGCGCGGCCACGGTGGGGGATCTGGTCGGCTTCGTCGCCGCCATCGGCGTCATGGCCCCGGCCGTGCGCGCCATCGGCACGCTGTCCGCCGTCGCGCAGGAAGGCTTCGCCGCGCTCGACCGCATCTTCTCGGTGATGGACGAGGCCCCGGCGATAACCGACTCAGCCGACGCAACACCGCTGGAAAACGTGAAGGGCCATGTCGCCCTCGAAAACGTGGAATTCCGCTACGCCACCGGCGCCACGGCCCTGAACGGCGCCAGCCTTCAGGCCGCGCCGGGGGAGATGGTGGCCCTGGTCGGCCCCTCGGGCGCGGGCAAGTCCACCGTCCTCAACCTCATCCCCCGGCTATACGAGGCGACCGGCGGCGCGGTCACCGTGGACGGGCGGGACGTGCGCGATGTCGCTATCGATTCCCTGCGCGCCCATATCGCCACGGTCAGTCAGCACGTCATCCTGTTCGACGATACGGTCCGCGCCAATATCGCCTTCGGCCGGCTGGACGCCACGGATGAAGAGGTGGAGGCCGCCGCCAAAGCCGCCGCCGCTCACGATTTCATCATGCGCATGGAGGGCGGCTATGACGCCCCCGTCGGCGCGCGGGGCGAGCGCCTCTCCGGCGGCGAGCGCCAGCGCATCGCGCTGGCCCGCGCCTTCCTGAAGGACGCTCCCATCCTGCTGCTGGACGAGGCGACCAGCGCGCTCGACGCCGAATCCGAACGCCAGGTCCAGACGGCCATCCAGCGCCTGTCACAGGGCCGCACCACGCTCGTCATCGCCCACCGCCTCGCCACCGTCCGCCACGCCGACCGCATCTATGTCTTCGACGCCGGCAAGGTCGTGGAGACCGGCGCGCACGAGGCGCTCATGGCCAAGGGCGGGTTGTATGCGGAACTGGCGAAGTTGCAGTTTCGGGAGGGGTGAAGGTTTTTGGTTGCACTTACTCAGTTCTGTGATCAACGATAGAGTCTGAGCAAATGGGGGGTGCAATGGCTAAAAAACAAAATCGCTACGTATTTAAACGTGACTGGTCTGTCGGGAATGCGGCGGCAGAGAATGACCAAAAGTTTCTCGAAAATTGTTTCATAGATACCGGTTATATCGAACAACTTTCTAATTTAGATAATAACAAATCAATCGTTTTGGGTCGAGTGGGTATAGGTAAAAGCGCCATTTTGGCTGAAATTGAAGCTAGTCAACATCATATTATAAATATAGATCCAGAGCAATTTTCTATTTCTTATATATCTAATTCTACTGTCTTGAAATATTTTGATAATCTGGGTGTAAAATTAGATCCATTTTTTCAGGCGCTCTGGAAGCATGTTCTGTGTGTAGAGCTAATAAAAAAGAAGTATAAAATAAACACAAAAGAAGACTCTAATTCGTTTTACCAAACATTGAGGGGGTGGTTCATAGACAATGAAGTTAGAAAACAGGCGCTCGAATATTTCTCTAAATGGGGTGGTGTGGATTTTTGGGAAACCACTGAAATCCGGGTAAGGGAATTAACTCGAAAAATTGAAACTGATTTAGGGGGTGTCTTGGGAGGTGGGGCCGCAAGTGTGGAGGCCAAAGTGTCGGGATCGGAGAGACTTACTGAAGAAGAAAAAACGACAATAAGAGAACGCGCACAAAAAATTGTTGATGGTGTGCAAATGCATGCACTTCATGAGGTAATCAGCACTATTGGAAGGGAGGCATTTAATTCTAAATATGATAATTATTATATACTGATTGATGATTTAGATTTAGAGTGGGCAGATAATCAGGTAAGGTATAGATTAATAAGAGCGCTTATCGACACGGTGCAAAGATTTAGAAAAATTAGAAATTTGAAAATTATAATTTCATTACGCTCAGATTTGCTTGAAACTGTAGTGAATGAAACTAGAGGTGCAGGATTTCAAGAAGAAAAATACGAAGATTATTTTATAAGAGTTAATTGGAGTGTTGAAGAGTTACGAAATTTGGTTGATATAAGAATATCAGAATTGATAAAGGAAAAATACACACAAAACGAGGCAAATTTTTACGACATATTTCCTGAAAGAGTTTTCAAGAAAAAACCTACTTTTGATTATATGATTGAAAGAACGCTTAAAAGGCCTAGGGATATTATTTTGTTTGTAAATAAATGCTTTGATGTGGCAGCTGGAAGGCCAAATATGACACAACGCCTGATTGTTCAGGCGGAAGCGGACTATTCATCTAGTAGATTAAATTCAATAATGGAAGAATGGATTGAAATACATCCGGATATAAATATTCATGTTGAAATGCTAAAGGCAATGAGGGCAAGATTCACTGTAAATGATATTCCTGTTGATGAATTGCTTGAGCAAATTATGCGCTATGGTGATTTTGAGAAGTCAAAGGACCCTGTAACCCGGACAGCTCACAACGTATTCACGATAGCTAAAGTCGACCGTGTTGAAGATGCGTTAGAATTTTTAGGCGTGTATTTTCATGTCCTTCATAAGGTTGGCATTTGCGGTATAAAGACGGGTAGAAGTGGTAGACCATCATGGTCAGAAGGTGGGGTTGGCTCGATTCCTCCAAAGGCAATCAATTTAGAGAGCAAAATTTACATACATCCTATGGTTTGGATGGCATTAGGCATCGGTGGTGTTGAATGGGGAGGGGCTGATAGCCCCATATCCCCTTAAGACCTGTAAAACCATGGAAATTCCCCAATTTATCCCCGCCCCTCAAACCTGACATATACTCCTCCCTGTTCCGTCCCATGAAGGGGGCTAGGGCTCGGTCGCTTTTTAACGGGGCGGAATGTGGCGGCCGCGGGCTTGAAACGGGACTAGACCCCCGATGCGCCCCGGCCTGTCGCCGAGACTTTGCCGCCGAACGAACGGCAATCTGATCTCGGGGGCGGGAGGCCCCGCCGGGCGACCGGACGGGGTTCGCAATATCCGTCACGCGGCGCGTCTTTCGTGGTTCGCAAACATCAACATCAGTTGACGGCCGGCGTCCCGCAAAAGACGCGCCGCACCCCCCTTCATCGCTCCGGCGGCCCTGGCCGCGCGGAGTTCGAGGCGTTTTCACCCTCGCCCCCTTAATGGGGGTAGAGGGCAATGAAGTCCCAAATACTCGTAGAGGATTTGGATGACGGAATGGGAGAGGGGGTGGCTTCAGAACAAAGCGCCAAGTCCTGCGAAGTCCCCCTCTCCCTTTCGCGCAGACCAATCAAAGATTGGGCGCTCAAAACCCTCTCCCCCTCTCGGGGGCGAGGGTGAGATTGGCGGGAGGAGATTTTGGCGCACGAGCGTGTTTTTTTGAAAAGCACGGGCTAGGCTGCCCGCGCGATAATCAGGCGGGGGCGCTGAATGTTTGGTGGTGAAGATCCAATTCGGGAAGATCCGATTCCAGAATGGAAGTTCCGCCCCATTGTGGCGCTCACGCTCTGGCTGGCGGTGTTCCCGGGCATTTTATATCTGTCGCAGACGGTCGACTTTTTCGGGGTTCTGCTTCTGCCGTTTATCTACGTTGCCTGGCTCGCCTACGGCGTCCGTATCGCTTTTGCCTGTGACACGCTCCAGAAGTCTGAAAACGCCGGCCGGAGGCTGCGCCCGAAGATCGTCGGCAATATCGCGGGCATCTTTATGATTGTGGTGGTGCTTCCGTTTAGCTGGATGTTTCTGGCCCGTGGCGGAATCTGGCTGAAATTCAGCGTAGAGCGCCACTGGTATCAGGCGCTTATGGCGGACGATGGCGCGCGCTGTCTTGAGCAGACGAGTTGCGAGCAAATAAGCAAAGACGAACAGTATTGGTTCAGGTGGGGCGCGATCGACATTTTCGACAAAGTGGGCATTTGCCACGATCCGCTTGGCGAACTGGACTATTTGCTCGAGTACAGAACGACGAACGAGCCCCTGCCTGACCGCTTCCTGTCATATAGCGACCTGCAAATTAAGTGGGGCGCCGTCGCGCCAATGCGGACGCGTCAACTCGATGGTCCTTGGTATTTCTGCCATTCCGACGATTGAGCGCGCATATATCACCCTCGCCCCCTTAATGGGGGTAGAGGGCAATGAAGTCCCAAATACTCGTAGAGGATTTGGATGACGGAATGGGAGAGGGGGTGGCTT
>NZ_JACESD010000077.1:0-9438 GCF_013911995.1 Euryhalocaulis sp. | reverse complement strand
GAAGGGCTCGGTCGCCGTGAAAGTGGGCGATCAGGTCAAGCGCGGCGACAAGCTGGGCGAGATCGGCCTGTCCGGGTTCACTGAGTTCCCGCATGTCCACCTGACCGTGCGCAAGGATGGCGAGCGTCTGGACCCCTATGTCGGGCGTCCCGGCGAGTATAAATGCGGCGATCCGCGGGAGCCGCTGTGGACTGACGCGGCGCTGAAGGCGCTGGAATACCGGCCGACCGGCGTTCTGGCCGTTGGCTTTGCCGCGACCCAGCCCAAAGCCGAGCTGGCGCGCAAGGGCGTCTATGACGGGCGGGCGATCAGCCGCGAGCGGCCGCTGGTCTTCTGGGTGGATGCGTTCGGCGTGCAGAAGGGCGACCAGCAGAATTTCCGCATGAGCGGGCCGGAAGGGGTGCTGATCGACAACCAGCGGACGCTGGAGGATTCCAATGTTTCCTGGTTCGCGTTCGCAGGGAAAAAGGCCCCGGCGGGCGGCTGGACCCCGGGCGAATACAGCATGAAATATACGCTGGAGCGCGACGGCGTGCTGGTGGCCAGCAAGGACGCCAGCATCCGCATCGACTGACGGCGGCGCGCGGGGCGCGGGGCTTTCGGATTTTACTGGAAGCTGGTGCCGCAGGAGAGAATTGAACTCTCGACCTCACCCTTACCAAGGGTGCGCTCTACCACTGAGCTACTGCGGCGCTCGCGCGTTGAAGGCGTGCCCTATAACGCGCTCCGGGGCGGGTGAGAAGGCCCCTGCTGCGCATCGCGAAATCGTCCGTGCGATTAACAGATTTTAAAGCCGCTCTGTTACACCGCTTCGCATGGCGATCATTGGCTTCTCCCAGGACCTGTTGTCCAGCTATTATAATGCGCGCATTCAGCAGAATGCGCTCAATAATGCGCTGGCGTCCGGGCGCGGGTCTTCGCAGGCCGGAAACGCCAACGGACAGGCCAAGCCGGGCGAGCTGCCGCCCTGGGACGTGCGGGGCGGGATCACCGGGCTGGACGAGCTGTCGCGTGATGTTCTGGGGTCCGGGCAGTTTTTCGAGGCCAGGGAATTTTCCGAATTCAGCGCGCCGGACGATCACAAGGATCTGTTTTCCCTGCATCAGGGATTGCGCCGGCTCTATGCGCTGGCCAGCGAGGCGTCCGAGGATTCGACCAGCGCCACGCGCCGCGCCTTCCTGGACCGGCGGTTTGGCGAGGGGCTGGAGCAGCTTCAGAGCTTCGTCGGCGATCTGGATCTTGAGGAGTTGAGCCTGGTGTCCAGCGCGGTGCTGGACGGGGTGAGAACGGATTCCCCGATCAAGCGCGGACAGAGCCAGTACACGACCGGCGTCATCCACAAGGGCGATTTCGACGCCGCGGTCGATGCGTTCCAGGGCAGCGTGCAATTCCAGATCGGCGTCACCAAGAATGGCGCGGAGACGGTGATCGATATTGATCTGGCCGATATGGGCGCGACAGAGCGGACGATGGATAACGTCGCCGCCCACATCAATTCGAAGCTGGAGGCCGCGGGCGTCATCACCCGGTTCGAGCGGGTGAAGATGGGCGAGAAAAACGATGTCGGGGTGATCCCCGGCAATGATTTCGGCTTCCAGATTTCCGGCGTTTCAACCGAGAAGATCCGCTTCGACGCGGCGGGAACGCCGTCCGCCTACATGCTGGGCATATCCGGCGGGACGGCCGGGCAGCTTTCCAAGATCGACGGTCTGACCGGGGTTCCCGAATACGATTTCATCCGGCGGCTGGCCATCGACTCCCCGGAGACCGATGACGCGGAATTCGACGCCAAGGCGGTGATCGCCGAGGCCAGCAAGAACCGCAAGGCCGGGGAGAGTGAAGAGGTCGAGGAAGAAGACCCGCCGGCGCTGACCCCGCGCGCGGTGGCGGCCGCGCCGAACGGCGAAATCTATGCGCTGGTCGAGACGCAGGGCCCGGTGGGCGGAACCGCGCCCAAGGGCGCGCAGGATCTGATGCTGGTGAAATACGATTCCACCGGCAAGACGGTCTGGACGCGGGCGCTGGGCGCGGCGGACGAGGCCGGGGGCGTGGACCTGGCGGTCAGCGCCGATGGCGGGGTGATCCTCACCGGCACGCTGGACGGGGCGCTGGGCGACACGCTGGACCGGGGCGAGGGCGACGCGTTCGCCGCGAAATACTCTGCCGACGGCTCCGAACAATGGCTGCAGCGCTTCGGCACCGGCGCGGCGGATCAGGTGACCGGCGTCAGCGTGGGCGATGACGGGACGATCTATGTCGCGGGAACCACGTCCGGCAATCTGGACGGGGCGGGCAATGGCGGCGGCAAGGACGCCTATATCCGCGCGCTGGGCGCGGACGGGACGCATCTCTATACCCGCCAGTTCGGCGGCGCGGGCGACCAGACGGCGACGGCCGTGGCCTTCGACGATAACGGCAATCTGGCCGTGGCGCTGAAGGATGGCGACGGCAACGGCTCCATCCAGAAATTCTCCGCCGCCGACGGAAGCTCCGCCGCGCTGTGGAGCTTTGATCTCGGCAATCTCAATGGCGGCTCCATCTCGGCGCTCGATTTCGACGGCGGGGCGCTTTATGCTGGCGGTTCGGCCGGGCAGGCCTCCGACATCGCCGGGGCCAATCCGGGCCATTCCGGCGGCCGGGACGGGTTCGTGCTCAAGCTCGCCGATAACGGCGGCTCCGCGGCGCAGGACTATGTTTCCTTTGTCGGATCGCCGACGACCGACGAGGTCCGCGACATCGTGGTCGAAGGCGGCGAGGTCTATCTGACCGGCAGCACCCGCGGGGCGATGTCCGGCGGCGGGGAGCTGACGGGCGAGTTGAACAGCTTCCTCAGCCGGATAAGCGCCGCGGACGGGTCGCTGGCCTACACCACGCAGCTCTCCGGGCGCGGCGGACAGTCGGAGGCGGTCTCCATCGCCATCGATCCGAAGGGCGACTCCGTGCTGGACCAGATCGGCCTGCCGCGCGGCACGCTGGATTATGGCGGGTCGGAGCGGATCATCGACCATACGGCGGTGCGTCCGGGCGACAGCTTTACCGTGGCGGTGGATGGCGGCCGCGCCAAGACCATCACCATCGAGGCGCGCGACACCTATCTGACGCTGACTTTCAAGATCAACGCGGCGCTGGTGCTGGACGGGAAGGCCAGCGTGGCGCGCTCCAGCGAAGGCAACCGCCTGCGGATCGAGCCACGCGAGGGCGTGAAAATCCAGATCGGCGCCGGGCCGGAAGGCAAGGACGCCCTGAAGGCGATGGGGCTATCGGCGGGCGTGGTCTATGAAGCGCCGGAAGTCGACGAGGACGACAAGGCCTCCGCGGCGCCGCCGCTTTATGGCCTCGACATCGATTTCGCCTCCGCGCTGAAGGAGAAAGACTCCGCCAAGGCGGCCGCGGCGATGCTGGGCGAGGCGATGAAGACCGTGCAGGAAGCCTATCGCAAGCTGACCGCGCCGGACACGGGCCAGTTCAAGAAGCCCAAAGGCCCGGTCCCGGCCTATCTTCAGGCGCAGCTGGCCAACTTCCAGGCCGGTCTGGACCGCCTGAACAGCGGCGGCGGCGGAAGCGCGGCGGGGCTGCTTCTCTAGAAAGATTTGTTGAATTCGCCGCGGCCCGGTTGACCGCCCATCAGCGGATACTTATGTGTCCGGCTCAATATTTAACTCCCCGGTTTAATTTGAGAGTCGTTTATGCCGCCAGTCCTCTCCATTTCCGGCCTTTCGAAAACCTATCAGGGCGGCTTTCAAGCGCTGACCGATGTCGATCTGGAGATCGAGAAGGGTGAGATTTTCGCGCTGCTGGGTCCCAATGGCGCTGGCAAGACGACGCTGATCAGCATTGTCTGCGGTATCGTGACCGCGACCGCCGGCAAGGTGACGGTCGATGGCCATGATATCCAGCGCGACTACCGCGTGGCGCGCTCCAAGATCGGGCTGGTTCCGCAGGAGCTGACAACCGATGCGTTCGAGACGGTCTGGGACACGGTCAGCTTTTCGCGCGGCCTGTTCGGCAAGGCGCCCGACGCGGCGCATATCGAAGCAACGCTGAAATCGCTGAGCCTGTGGGACAAGCGCAAAGAGAAGATCATGAATCTTTCCGGCGGCATGAAACGCCGGGTGCTGATCGCCAAGGCGCTGAGTCACGAGCCGGAAATCCTGTTCCTGGACGAACCCTCTGCCGGGGTGGACGTGGATCTGCGCCGGGACATGTGGGCGCAGGTGCGGGCGCTGCGCGAAAGCGGCGTCACCATCATCCTGACCACGCACTATATCGAGGAAGCCGAGGAGATGGCCGACCGCATCGGCGTGATCTCGCAAGGCAAGCTGGTCCTGGCCGAACAGAAAGAGACGCTGATGCAGCGCCTGGGCGGCAAGGAGCTGACGCTGCAGCTACAGGATCCGCTGAGCGAAATTCCGGCCGAGCTGGGTGAGTGGAATCTGACGCTGGGCGATGACGGCTATGCGCTGATCTACACGTTCGACGCGAACGAGGAACGCACGGGCATCCCGTCCCTGCTGCGCCGGATCAGCGATCTGGGCATCGGGTTCAAGGACCTCAACACACGCCAGCGTTCGCTGGAGGAAATCTTTGTCAGCCTAGTGAGGAATGGCGCATGAGCGGTCAAAGCCAGGTTCCCGCCTTCAACGCCTGGGGCGTGTGGGCGATCTACCGGTTCGAGATGGCGCGCGCCCTGCGCACGCTATGGCAGAGCGTGGCGACCCCGGTCATCACGACGGTTCTGTATTTCGTGGTGTTCGGCGCGGCCATTGGCGGCCGCATGGGCGAGGTGGACAGCGTCTCCTATGGCGCGTTCATCGTGCCGGGCCTGATCATGATGACGCTGTTCATGCAGTCGATCTTCAACGCCAGTTTCGGCATCTATTTCCCGAAATTCACCGGCACGATCTATGAGCTTCTGTCCGCGCCGGTCAGCTATCTGGAAATCCTGCTGGCCTATGTCGGCGCGGCGGCGACCAAGTCCATCGTTCTGGGCCTGATCATCCTTGTCACCGCATCCTTCTTCGTGCCGTTGCAGATCCTGCATCCGGTCTGGATGGTGGCTTTTCTGGTGCTGACGGCGGTGACGTTCTCGCTGTTCGGGTTCATCATCGGCATCTGGGCGGAAAGCTTCGAACACCTCCAGTTCATACCGATGCTGATTATCACCCCGCTGACTTTCCTGGGCGGCGCCTTCTATTCCATCGACATGCTGCCGCCCTTCTGGCGGACCGTGACCCTGTTCAATCCGGTGGTCTATCTGATCAGCGGCTTCCGCTGGTCGTTTTTCGAGACCTCGGACGTGGGGATCATGGCCAGCCTGATCGCGACGCTGGGCTTCTTCTTCGCGTGCCTGGCCGTGGTCTGGTGGATGTTCAAAACGGGCTACAAGCTGAAGAGCTAGAGAGAACCGGACCGATGCTCAGAGCGGGAACTGCGGACGATTACACGGCGCTGGGAGAGACCATGTTTGCCGCTGTAAGGGAGGGGCCGAGCCTCTACACCGAACGCCAGCGCCAGGCCTGGGTCCCGGCCGCGCGTTCAGGCGAGGAATGGAATGCGCGGCTTGGTCGGCAGGAGATCATTTTGTCGGAACGCGGACAGGAAATCGAAGGCTTCATGACCCTTGCGGAAGGGGGCTATATCGATTTCGCCTTCATCCGTCCGGAAAGCCAGGGTACTGGACTGTTCCGCCGTTTGTTCGAGGCGATACGCCAGCGCGCGCAACAGCACGGCTTCAACCGTCTCTGGGTTCATGCGAGCCTCACCGCCAAGCCGGCCTTCTCGGCAATGGGCTTCACGATCCTGCGCGAGGAAGCTGTTGAGGTCGGTGGCGAGACCCTCAAACGGTTCGAGATGGAAATGACGTTGCCAGCGCAATAAGCGCATCTCCAGCTTCGAACCGCGGCCGTAATTTCTGGCTGCCGGGGGCTTCTGGTTTACCCCCTGAATTAGCGGTCAACAGCTGAAGATCTAGCGCTTCAGGCCTTGGGCCAGTCGTCCTCCCGCAGCGTCTTTCCGGTCTCCAGCAACGTCTTGAGGTTGGAGATGACGGCCGGCCAACCCTGCGTGACGCCTTTCTCCATATCGGAGCCGGCGATCAGGTCGGAGTGGGTGACGGTGAGGCGGGTGTCCGGGCCAAGCGCGATCAGTTCGATGGTGACGCGCGACTCCTGATCAGGGTCGTGCGCGTTCTTTGGCGATGTCCAGCTGAAGACCATCCTGTTGGGCGGGTCCATCTCGATCACCTTGCCGGTGATATCGACCGTGCCGCTGCCGTCTGAGCGCACATGTTCCCACCGCGAGCCTTGTTTCCAGTCGGACTCGTTGTAGTGGCCCCAATAGGCCTTGGTGAGTTCGCGGTCGAGCAGGCCGTTCCAGACGGTTTCCTGATCGGCGGCTATGAAGACGGTATAGACAAAATCCGGGGCGCGTTCAGGCACGTCGTTTCTCCTCTGACGTTTCCATCTGTTCCTTGAAGTCGGTGAGGGCGTCCACGCGGGCGTCCTCGAACTTGCCAACCCAGCGGCGGACGATCTCGCCGATCGGAACCGGGTTGAGATAGTGGAGCTTCTCCCGCCCCCGCCATGCCGTACTGACCAGATTGGCTGATTCCAGGATGGCCAGATGCTTGGCCACGGCCTGCCGCGACATGGGCATGTTTTCGGCCATCTCGCTCAAGCTCTGGCCGTTACGCGCGAACAGCGCGTCCAGCAGGGACCGGCGGCTTTCATCGGCAAGGGCGCGGAAGACATCGCTCATGTCTCAGACTCATATGCAACTATATGGTTGCATGTCAAGCCATGTTCAAACCTGTCATGAAAATCCGGGTTTCAGGTCAGAGCAGTCCCAGCGACTTGAAGCTGGCGACCTCGTTTGCGCCTACGACCAGATGGTCATGCACCATGATCCCCAGCGGTTTGCCGGCCTCTATAACCTGCCGGGTCATGTCGATATCGGCGCGCGAGGGCGTGGGATCGCCGGAGGGGTGGTTATGGACCAGCACGATCGCCGTCGCGCCCAGTTGCAGGGCGCGTTTCATGATTTCGCGCGGATAGACCGGGGCATGATCCACGGTGCCCTTGCCCAAGATTTCATCGTCGATCAGGCGGTTCTTCTTATCCAGGAACAGCACGTGGAATTCTTCGCGCTGGGGGTCCGACATGGCGGTGCGGGCGTAATCCAGCAAGGCCGACCAGGACGAGATGACCGGGCGATTGATGACCCGGTTGCGCAACATGCGCACCGATGCGGCCTCGACGATTTTAAGCTCCAGCGCCGTTTTTTCCTTGATGCCCTTGACCTCCATCAGGCGCGGGGCGGGCGCGGCCATGACATCGGCAAAGGATCCGAATTCGGCGATCAGCGCCTTGGCGATGGGTTTGACGTCCTGCCTGGGAAGGGCGCGGGCGAGCAGCAGCTCCAGCATTTCATAGTCCGCCAGCGCGTCCGCGCCGGCGTCTGCAAAGCGCTGGCGCAGCCGTTCCCTGTGTCCGTGATAGTGCGGCTGATCCGCCACGCCCCCTTGCGCCTCGCCGTCCGTCAGGCCGCGTAGGGCGGTTTGTCGAGGCCCTTGGGCGATTTCGTGAACACCTCGAAACCATCCTCCGTCACGCCGATGGAATGTTCGAACTGGGCCGACAGGGAGCGGTCGCGCGTCACCGCCGTCCAGCCGTCTTCAAGGATTTTCACGCCGGGTTTGCCCAGATTGATCATCGGTTCGATGGTGAAGAACATGCCGGGCTTCAGCTTCATGCCGTGGCCCGGGCGTCCGTAATGCACGACATTGGGCGAGGCGTGGAAGACCTCGCCAATGCCGTGGCCGCAGAAATCCCGCACCACGGAGCAACGGGCGCGCTCGGCGTGTTCCTGAATGGCGTGGCCGATATCGCCCAGCGTGGCGCCGGGCTTTACCGCCTCGATCCCCTTCCACATGGACTCGAACGTGATGTCGATCAGGCGCTCGGCCTTCCGGCGCGGTTCGCCCATCACCACCATGCGGCTGGTGTCGCCGTGCCAGCCATCGATGATCAGCGTGATGTCCAGATTCATGATGTCGCCGTCCTTCAGGGGCTTTTCAGCCGGAATCCCGTGACAGACGACGTGATTGATCGAGGTGCAGACGAAGTTCTGGAAGCCCCGGTAATAAAGCGTGGCGGGCGTGGCGCCGTGATCCAGCGCGAATTCGCGCGCCAGATCGTCCAGCGCCTGCGTGGTCACGCCGGGCTTTGCGGCCAGCACCAGCTCGTCCAGCGCGGCGGCGGCCAGTTGGCCCGCCTTGCGCATGCCTTCAAAGGCTTCAGGCCCGTGAATCGTTGGTTCGCCGCGGTGTAGGGCCGGCGCGGCGTCGGCCAGTGAATCGGTCATGGTCAAAATCTTGGTTGCGTCTGAACCCTTATATAGGCCGCCGGAGCCTATTCATAAACGCTGCATCGCGGCTTCGACCGCAGGCTTCACCGCGTAATGGCTTTTCAGCTCCGCGCTCATGCGCGCCGGCTTGCCGGAATCAAGGTCGAAGCAGACGATTTTCCAGAGCGCCCGGAACAGGGTCTTGCCGTCTTTCGCGCGGCGGATCTGGAAGCGCCGTTCGGCGCGCAGGCGGCGGTCGGATGCGGTGACCCAGACCGCGATTTCCAGATCGTCGCCAGCAAAGGACGCGGCCAGATAGTCATACTCGGCGCGCATGATGGCCATGCCGCGCCGGGCGGCGATGCAGGTCTCCTCGTCGAACCCTTCGGAGTCCCAGTGCGCCCATGCGGTCTCGTCCAGCCAGCGCGGATAGACGCCGTTATTGACGTGGCCGAAGGCGTCGATGTCTTCAGCCCGCGCGGCGACGCGGTAGATGAAGGGGTCGGGAAAGTCCCAGTCCGTCACTGGCGAAGCTCGATGATGTTGAACTCGCTCTCATAATACGGGTCCGGGAATTCCATGCGCAGATGGTTTTCCCCGATGCGGTAGAGGCGGGCGATCTGGTCGCGCTCCTCGCCGCGTCCATATTCGGGCGGCGCCTCGTCGTCATAGCGCAGCCCGCCCAGATACAGCCAGCTCTGCCCGCCTTCGGGATAGAGATAGCCCTCTGTGCGCTGGGAGCCGGTGGTCTTGCGGAAGCGCAGCGCGCCGTCGCCCTGCGTGATGCGGCATTCGAACCAGTCATAAAGGATGGCCGGCAGGCCGAAATCCTTGCCGCCCAGCTTGATGACCCGGCAGTCATAGGTGCCATAGAGATCGTCGGGCGCGGCCGTCAGGGCCGGAGCGTCCAGCAGGGCGTTGACCGCCGCCGCGTCGGCCGCGTCCGCTTCCGCATTCATCCGCGCCACCGCGCTTTCGCGGTGCTGGTCTAGGTTCGACAGGCGCTGGCGGTCATTGGGCGTTGGCTCCGGCGCGGTCATGTTGCGCGCGGGCGGAGGTGACGTTTCGCCGTCATCCGGCGCGGCGGGCGGGGGC
>NZ_JACESD010000076.1:0-9550 GCF_013911995.1 Euryhalocaulis sp. | reverse complement strand
CCTCCCCCTCGCCAATGTTCCGCAGGCACAGCCGGCACGGGAACCCCGCCCCGGTCGAGACCATGCGCGCGGCGGTCCGCCCCGCCGCATCCAGCCCGCCCGCGCGGATCGCTTCGGCGGTTTCGGCGGTCATGGGAACGATATTCAGGATCATGGGAAAACTCCGTCTTCTGATGACGAAGCCTTGGCCTCGAACTCCGGCGCTGGCGACCCGAACCTTGCGCTCCCCGCCCCGGACGGATTCCTCTTTCACAAAGAAACACATAAAATAATCCGTCATCCTCCGGCTTGACCGGAGGACCCAGAGTGGCGCGAAGTGTGGAAATTCATGCGCGCCTTCTATGTCTACATCCTCGCCAGCGCCCGTAACGGAACGCTCTATGTCGGCGTCACGAATGACCTGATCCGGCGCGTGTGGGAGCACCGCGAAGGGCGCGGCTCGAAATTCTGCAAGAAATACGGCGTCTCGATGCTGGTGCATTTCGAGACGTTCGAGACGGTGGACGCGGCCATCAATCGCGAGAAGCGATTGAAGCATTATTTGCGCAAATGGAAGCTGGAACTGATCGCGCGGAATAACCCGCAGTGGCGCGATCTGTATGACGAAGTCGCGAGCGGCTGGCTCGGGCCTCAGATTTAAACTGGGTCCTCCGGTCAAGCCGGAGGATGACGGTTTTTATAGTTGCACTGACAATTACTTCGCTCGCACCGCAAAAAGAAACCGCGCATAGCCGATCTCTGCCGCGTTCTTCATCAGTTCGATATTCACCCAGGCCGCAACATCGCCGAAGGGCCGGTCGCGGAACGGCCAGCGGGTTCGCTCGGCCGAGGCCAGATCCGCTTCGCCGAGACTCTCCAGCCGTCCCCGCCAGTCTTCCCGCAACCCGTCCAGCCACGCGCGCACGCCGTCGGCCTCGCCCGGCCAGACCACGTCTTCATGGGAGAGCGTCCCGTCGCCGAACGCATGATCCAGCGCCATCGACCACCAGAATCCGATATGCCAGGTCGTCCAGGCGATGGAGGGCGGGCCAAGGTCATAGCCCTCGCTCTCCGGCCATTCGCCGCGCCAGGCTCCGCCCGAATCCTTGCGGACATGCAGCCCCTTTTCCGCGGGCCGCCACAGGCATTCTTCGGTCGTCAGGTCTTCGAGATGATATTCGGTCAGCGCCCAGGCCGTGTCGAACTGGCGGAGGAGATATCCGCGCGCCGCGCTCATCGGCTCAGGAAGCTTCCTCTTCCTGCTCGGCCGACTTGTTGTCGCGCCCCGCTTCGTAGTCCTCGTTGGACCGGTCGGTCCATTTCAGGGTCAGCGGCACATTGGCCATGGCGAACACGAAAGTCAGCGGGATTACGCCCAGCACCTTGAAATTCACCCAGAACCCCTCGCTCATCGTGCGCCACACCACTTCGTTCAGGATGGCCAGGAACACGAACCACAGCGCCCATCGCACGGCCAGCGTGCGCCAGACCGGATCGGGCAGGGTGAACATGGATCCGAAGGCCAGCTTCCAGACATTCCGCCCGGCCACCAGCGATCCGAATATGATCACCGCATAGACCAGATTCATGATGGTCGGCTTGATGTAGATGATCAGCTTGGAATGGAAGGCCAGCGCGATGCCGCCCATGGCCAGCACCAGCACAGTGGTGGCGATCAGCAGATAGGACAGCCGCTTCTGCACCAGCTTGGCGTAGATGAAGGCCACGGCCGCCGCGGCCATGTACAGCCCCGTCGCCCAGAAAATCGCCTGATCGGCGCCGATCATGCCGCCGGTTCCGTCCTCGCCCGGCTCCATCCGGAAAAAGACGTTGTAGGAGAGTGTGAAGAGTAGAACCGGACCGATGTCGACCAGCAGCTTCTTCAATTGCTGGCCGGCCTGTTCGTCGGTCATCTTTTGCGTCTGGCTCACTCGTTCTCCTTAGGCCGTTACCGGCGCGCCTGAACTACCCAACCTGTAATAAAGCCAATCCGCCGCCGAGCAACACGGCCATCACAAGACGGCGCAGCCCGAATGGCTCTTTAAGCACCAGCGCGGCCAGCAGCGCGCCGAACACCACGCTGGTCTCGCGCAGCGCCGCCATCGGCGCGACAGGGGCGATTGAATAGGCGAACAGGGCCAGCGTATAGGTGCCGACGCCCATGAAAGCTGACAGCGTGGCCGGCCCCAGTTCCTGCCTGGCCAGCGGCAAGATGGCCCGCCGCCGCCGGACCAGGGCCGTCGCGGACAAAAGCGCCGCGCAAAGTACGAAAAACCAGGCCGCATAGATGATTGCATTGCCCGAGGCGCGCACGCCGGCGGCGTCATTGACCGAGTAGGATGCGGTCATGGCCGCCGCGGCGACAGCAAAGCCGAGCGCCGCAGCCTTGGGCGCGCCGCCCCGTTCGGGCCACGCAAAGGCCAGCAGCGCCCCGCTGGCGATCGCAAGGCCGAGTATCGAAACAGTAGAAAGCGTTTCTCCCAGAAAAATATAGGCGCCAACCGCGGCCAAAGCAGGCGCGCCGCCGCGCATCACCGGATAGACCAGATTCATGTCGCCGCGCTCGAAGGTGGCGATCATCAACAGGTTATAGATCCAGACCAGTAATGCGCCGATGAGCAAAAAACGCCAGACCTCCCAGCCCGGAAAGGGCGACAGCAGGAGAACCGGCGTGAACAACGCCACAGAGACCAGCATGCTGACCGCGCGAAAGGTCAGCTTGTCGCCAGCCCGCTTGGTCAGAAGACTCATGAAAGAATGGAATATCGCCGAGCCGAGCATGGCCGCTGCCGCGACCAGTGCCGAGCTCATCCGGCGTCCAGCCCCACCAGCCCGCGCGCGAAAGCCTCCGCGTCAAACGGCTGCAGGTCGTCCACCCCTTCGCCCACCCCGATATAATAGATCGGCAAATCGTGCTTTTCCGCCACCGCCATAAGCACGCCGCCCTTCGCCGTGCCGTCCAGCTTGGTCATCACAAGGCCGGAAACCTCGGCGGCCTGTTTGAAGATTTCCGCCTGGCTCAGCGCGTTCTGGCCGACCGTGGCGTCCAGCACCAGGATCACCTCGTGCGGCGCCTTGGGATCCTTTTTTTTCAGGACCCGGACGATCTTCTCCAGCTCTTCCATCAGTTCGCGGCGGTTTTGCAGCCGCCCGGCGGTATCGGCCAGCACCACGTTGCGCCCCTGCATCATCGCCTGCCCGTAGGCGTCGAAGATCAGGCCCGCCGCGTCCGCGCCGATATCCTTCTTGATGATCGGCGTCCCCGTCCGGTCGGCCCAGGCGGCGACCTGTTCCACGGCGGCGGCGCGGAACGTATCGCCCGCCGCGATCAGGGGGCGCCGGTTCTCGTCGTTCAGCTTCTGGGAAATCTTGCCCAGCGTCGTGGTCTTGCCGGAGCCGTTCACGCCCACGAACAGCACCACGCGCGGCGGCGCGCCGGACAGGTCCAGCGGCTTTTCATAGGGTTTCATGCGCTTGGCGATCTCGGCCGCCAGCGCTTCCTTGATCTCGGTCTCGCTGACATTCTCGCCGAAGCGCTGTTCTTTCAGCGCCTCGACAATCTCCATCGCCGCCACGCCGCCAAGGTCGGAGGCGATCAGCAGCTCTTCCAGCTCGTCCAGCGTTTCCTGGTCCAGCGGCTTTTTGGCGATCGCCGCCACGCCCTCCGACAGCCGGTCGGAGGAGCGTTTCAATCCCTTCGCAAAGCGGGAGAACAGGCCGGGCTTCTTGTCCTGATCGCTCACGCGGCGGCCTGCATCTCTTTTTTCGGGTTCGCCGCGCCCAGCGTCAGTTCGGCGATGTCGCCCGGCTGGCCGCCGATCATGCGAACCGGGGTGAAATCCTCGTCCCGCGCAAAGCCCGGCTTCTCCACCAGCGCCCGCGCAGCCGTCCCGGCGCGGCGGTCCAGATGGCGGTTCAGCGCCGCGTCTCCGGCCTCGCGCAGGCGCGCCGCGCGCTCCTTCACCAGCGCCCGGTCCAGCTGCGGCATCCGCGCGGCGGGCGTGCCCTCGCGGGGGCTGAACGGAAAGACGTGCAGATAGGACAGCCCGCATTCCTCCACCAGGCTCACCGCGTTGTCGAACATCGCCTCGGTCTCGGTCGGGAAACCGGCAATCAGGTCCGCCCCGAACGCCACGTCCGGCCTTGCCGCGCGGATCTTGTCGGTCAGCGCGATGGCGTGATGGCGCAGATGCCGCCGCTTCATGCGCTTCAGCATCATGTCGTCGCCATGCTGCAACGACAGGTGCAGATGCGGCATCAGGCGCGGCTCGCTTCCAATCAACTCGAACAGCACATCGTCAATTTCCACCGCGTCGATGGAGGACAGCCGCAGGCGCGGCAGTTCGGGAATCTCCCGCAGGATGGCCCCGGCCAGCACGCCCAGCTCCGGCTTGCCGTCCAGATCCTCGCCCCAGGAGGTGATGTCCACGCCCGTCAGCACGATTTCCTGGTGTCCGGTCTCCACCAGCCGCCGCACCCGCGTCACCACCTCGTCGGCGGGGACGGAGCGCGAATTGCCGCGGCCATAGGGGATGATGCAGAAGGTGCAGCGATGGTCGCAGCCGGTCTGGACCTGCACATGGGCGCGGGCGCGTTTGTCCATGCCCTCCACCACCGCGCCGCGCGGGCGGGTGGCGCGCATGATGTCGGAGACCTGAACCCGGCCGCCCTCGCCCCTGGCAAGGCGGTCCCAGGCGCCGCGGGTCAGCTTTTCCTCATTGCCGATCACGCGGCTGACTTCCGGCATGGCGTCGAACGTGCCCGGCTCCACCTGCGCGGCGCAGCCCGTCACAATGACCTGCGCGTCCGGATTGGCGCGATGGGCCTTTCGAATGCGCTGGCGCGTCTGGCGCACGGCCTCGCCGGTCACCGCGCAGCTATTGACGATGACGGCATTTTCCAGCCCCGCGGCCCGCGCATGGTCGCGCATGACTTCGCTCTCCCAGCTGTTCAGCCGGCAGCCGAGCGTCTCGACCCGCAAATTATCTTTCGCGCCTGTCGTCATAGCGGCGGGAAACTGGGCTTTCACAGGAATTTTATCAAGCGCGGGAACTGTTCGCCCCGTCCGTCATTTAACTGTCACGCGCCGCGCCAACGCACACATGAGTTATCCCCATGACAAGACGCTATAACGAAGGCACCAAGGTCGAGTGGTACTGGGGCCAGGGGGAGGCCACGGGAATCGTCTCCGAAATCTTCACCCGTGACGTCACCCGCACCATCAAGGGCTCGGAGATCAAGCGCGAAGCGTCGGAGGACTGCCCCGCCTACCTGATCGAACAGGATGACGGCGACTCCGTCCTCAAATCCCACTCAGAGGTCCACAAGGCGTTTTAGGTCTAGAGCGGAAGCGACCCTTCGCCTTCCAGCTCGACCGGGCCGGTCATGAAGACATGTCCGTTGCCGCGCCAGTCGATCAGCAATTCTCCGCCATCCACGATCACGCTGGCCTTGCGCTCGCACATCCGCCGGCGGTGCGCGGCGACCAGCGCGGCGCAGGCGCCCGTGCCGCAGGCCTTGGTCAGGCCCGCCCCGCGCTCCCACACCCGCAGGCGGATGCGGTCCGGCGCCTGCACTTCGGCAAAGCCGACATTCACCCCTTCCGGGAAGAGCGGGTGGCGCTCGATCATCCGGCCCACCGTCTCGGCGGGGGCCTTTTCCGCGTCCTCCACGAAGAAGACGACATGCGGATTGCCCATATTCACCGCGCCGGGCAGTTGTAGCACCGGGTTGTCGATGGGGCCGATCTTCAGGTCGATGCCGCGCGTATCCATGCGCTCTTCCAGCGGAATCTCCGTCCAGTCCAGCTTCGGCGGCCCCATATCGATGGTGATGGCGTACTCTCCGGCGCGTTCGGCGCGCAGGTTTCCGCCCGTCGTTGCGATGGTCAGCCGCGAATGGCCCGTCTCGTTCATCAGGAACCAGGCGACGCAGCGCGCGGCGTTGCCGCAGGCCCCGACCTCGCTCCCGTCGGCGTTCCAGATGCGCATGAAGACATCGGCCTCGCCGGACGGCTCCATGGCGATCACCTGATCGGCGCGCGTCGCCTTGGCGATGGCCGCGGCCTGGTCCTCGGCCAGGGTCAGGCGGCCCTTCTCCCGGGCGTCGAAGATGGCAAACGCGTTGCCCGCCCCGTTCATCTTCAAAAACCGCATATAACCGCCTCTGTCCGCCGCGCCCGCATCCTGTGAATGACCAGACGCATATGGCGTTTTCATGAGCGTGGACACTGGAACTCTCCGCCCGGCTGCGCTAGCCGGAGTGATGAAACAAATCGCACGCCAAAGATAGGAAGGCCCCGATGATCGCAAGGTCCATCACTGTCCCCCGCCCGAACTCTATGCTGGCCCTCCTTTCCAGCGCCCTAATCGGATCGCTGATTCTGGCGCTGGCCGCGCGCATCAACGCGCCGATGTGGCCGGTGCCGATGACGCTGCAGACGCTGGCCCTGGTCCTGATCGGCTCCTATGCCGGGGCGCGCGGCGCGGCGCTGGCCGTCACCGCCTATCTGGCGGAGGGCCTGATGGGCCTGCCCGTTTTCACCGCCGGCGCCGGCCCGGCCTATTTCGCCGGCCCGACCGGGGGGTATCTGATCGCCTTCCTGCCGGCGGCGTGGCTGGCCGGTTACGCCTCTGACCGCGGCTGGCTGCGCAACGCCTTCGCCGCGTTTGCCGTGTTCGCCGCGGCGCACGTCATCGTGCTGGCCGGCGGCGTCGCCTGGCTGGCCGTGACGCTGGGCGCGACGGCGGCGATTGCGGGCGGCCTGCTGCCCTTCCTGCCTGGCGCGCTGGTGAAATCGGCGCTGGCCACCGCGGTCACCGCCGCCGCCCGTCCCGCAAAACGCGCCGCCTGACCGTTTCCCGCCTTTGCCTCTCCCGTCCGCTCGGCTAGGTTCGCCCGCGGGGATGTTCGGGAGAGGCAAGAGGCAAGACTCCATTATGAGACACATGACCGCCGCCGCGCTGACCGCGGCGCTGATGTCCACGTCCGCGCTGGCGCAGGACGCGGATACGACTGAGGATTCACAGGACACGATGAGCGAGACGACCGAGGCCGCGGCCGCCGACCCCTTCCTCTGGCTGGAAGAGGTGGAGGGCGAGCGCGCGCTGACCCAGGTGCGCGAATGGAATTCCGGCACGCTGGATACGCTCAAGGCCGATCCGCTTTACGAGGAGCTCTATAACGAAGCCCTCGCGATCGTGAACTCCGAAGACAAGATCGCCTACCCGTCGCAGCGCGGCGATCACGTCTATAATTTCTGGCAGGACGAGACCCACGTGAAGGGCATCTGGCGCCGGGCCACGCTGGAATCCTACATGTCGGGCGCGCCCGAATGGGACATCCTGCTGGACGTCGACGCGCTGGCCGAGGAAGAGGGCGATTCCTGGGTCTATAAAGGCTCCTCCTGCGCCGAACCGGCCAATCGCCGCTGCATCATCACCCTGTCGCCGGGCGGCTCCGACGCCGCGGTGCGCCGGGAGTTCGATGTCGAGACCAAGTCCTTCGTCGAGGACGGCTACGCCCTGCCCGTCGCCAAGGGCTTCACGAGCTGGATCAGCGAGGACGAACTGCTGGTCGCCACCGACTGGGGCGAGGGCACGATGACCGAGTCCGGCTACCCCTTCGTCGTGAAGACGTGGCGGCGCGGAACCCCGCTGGAGGATGCCGAGGAAGTGATCCGCGGCGACCAGACCGATGTCGGCGTCTGGCCGTTCGCCATACATACCGAGGCCCGCACCTATGTCGCCTTCTCCGAGGCCGACACGTTCTACGAGACCAAGTGGTGGATGCTGGACGCGGAAGGCGAGAAGGTGCAGCTGCCCCTGCCCGCCAAGTCCTCCATCACCGACATCCATGAAGGCCAGCTTCTGGTCGCCCTGCAGGAAGACTGGGCGCCGGAATCGGGCGGCGCGTTCACCTCGGGTCAGCTCGTCTCCTTCGATATCGACCAGTATCTGGAAACCGGCCAGCTGGGCGGCGTGCAGGCCGTCTACACGCCGGACGACCGCTCGGCCTTCCAGTCCGCCTCCGCCACCGCGGCGGGCGTGATCGTCTCGATCACCGAGAACGTGCAGGGCCAGGCCTGGCTCTACACGCTGGACGACGCCGGACAGTGGCAGTCCACGCGCATTCCGCTGGCTGAAAACTCCGTCGTCTCGCTGGCCGATGCGGACCGCGAGTCCGCGCTCGCCTTCTTCTCGGTCGAGAACATGCTGACCCCCGACACGCTCTACGCCGTGGACCTGACCACGCTGGAGCCCTCCGTCGCGGCGCAGCTTCCCGAATGGTTCGACTCCGCCACCATGGAGGTCGAGCAGATGGAGGCGGCCAGCAAGGACGGCACGAGCGTCCCGTATTTCGTGATGAAGCCCAAAGGCGTTGAGCTGGACGGAACCAACCCGACCCTGCTCTACGGCTATGGCGGCTTCCAGGTGACGATGGACCCGTCCTACTCCGCCCTGCGCGGCAAGCTGTGGGTGGAAAACGGCGGCACGTTCGTGCTGGCCAATATCCGCGGCGGCGGCGAATTCGGCCCCGCCTGGCACCAGGCCGGCCTGAAGACCAACCGCCAGGTCATCTATGACGACTTCATCGCGGTGGGCGAGGACCTGATCGAGCGCGGCGTCACCGCCCCGGAGCATCTGGGCATCATGGGCGGCTCGAACGGCGGCCTGCTGATGGGCGTGATGTACACCCAGCGCCCGGATCTGTGGGGCGCGGTCGTCTGCCAGGTGCCGCTGCTGGACATGCTGCGCTATCACAAGCTGCTGGCCGGCGCGTCCTGGGTCGGCGAATACGGCTCCCCGGAAATCCCGGAAGAGCGCGAATTCCTGCAATCCATCTCGCCCTACCACAATGTCGAGGCGGACGCGGACTATCCGCCGATCTTCTTCGTGACCTCCACCAAGGATGACCGCGTCCATCCGGGCCACGCCCGCAAGATGGCCGCGCGCCTCGCCGAAGAAGGCCACGCTTTCGACTATTACGAAAACATCGAAGGCGGCCACTCCGCCGCCGCCAACCTGATCGAGACGGCCAACCGCGTCGCCCTCGAATACACCTGGCTCTGGGACCGCCTCAACGGCGACGACGCCTAAGACCAGACCTGCACGCGTAAGAAAGCGCCCCTTCCGGAAACGGGAGGGGCTTTTTTCATGGATAAACAGCCGGGTTTCCCGGGGAAGTTCGCGCTCTCTGAAGTCCGCCTTCGAGACGCCCTCACGGGCTCCTCAGGCTAAGGGTTGGAGTTGTAGGTTATTGTTTCTCCATCCCTTCCTATCACCCTTTCCCTGAGGAGCCGCGCCAAGGGCGAGGCGTCTCGAAGGGCCAGAAAGCAGGGACGAACCCCAAAATATCAGACCGACTTCCCACCTGAGCCATACTCGTCCCCGTTCGCCGTCATGCGAGGGGCTTCGGATCCGGTCGCCCGAGGGACGGAGTTGAACGCGGTTCCCGGGATACGGCATGGCTCGACCGAGTCCGTGCGCGTCCCGGCGCACCGCCAGGCGCCAGTCTGAGGCTGAAATGCCCTGGCTATTAAGACTCTGGCGGCAGCGGATGGAGAGGCCGG
>NZ_JACESD010000075.1:0-9589 GCF_013911995.1 Euryhalocaulis sp. | reverse complement strand
CCTTCCACGGATCGGCGCCGGTAGCTCAGTTGGATAGAGCACCAGACTACGAATCTGGGGGTCGGGGGTTCGAATCCTCCCCGGCGCGCCATCCTTTCCAGTGACATAGCGACATATTCTGTCCGGGCCGACTGGTTCACCGGAGGCGCGGCGTTTGCGGGCGGCATTTTGGCGTTCGGGGGCTGTTAACCCCGATTCAACCCTGCAGGCGCATTCTGACTGAAGCAAATTCCCGGCGCGCCGTGGCGGTTGACCCTGCGGCGCGTCAGGAACGGCTGGCGCTGACCGGCGCCGCGACCCTGGAATCCGATGCGCTACGGAATCGCAATTCTGGCTTTATTCGCGGCGGGCTTTGGCCCGGCGCCGCAAGCCACGAGCGCGCTGGACGCCCCGGCCCTGCGCGGCGATGCGCCCGCGCCCGCGCCCGCAATGATCGAATGGCGCCGCGCCGGCGCGGACGGCGCCGTGAGATGCGATAATTTTGCCGGCCGCGGCGGCGAGACCCGGTTCGCCATAGGCGCGCGCGACGCCTACGCCTTTCATGACGGGCTGCTGGTTCTGCGCCGAGCCAATCAAAGCGAAATCGCCTTTGCCCATGACATGACGGGCCGCGTCTGCCGTATCGAAACAGTCACGACGGCCCCCGTGCGGATTGTCAGCCGCTAGCAATCTGTATCCGGAACAAAAAAAGGCCCTCCAGATGGAGGGCCTTTTCTTTTGCCTGAAGCAGACAGCTTACAGAACGATATTGCCGGCCAGGATGATTTCACCCGTGCCGCCGATCGTCAGGTCGGCGATGCCGTCGCCATTCGTGTCACCGAAGATGGTCCAGGTGGACACGCCGGTGACAGAAATGACCAGCTCGCCGGCCGTGCCGGTGAAGGCCGTGACAACGGTGAAGGCCTGATCGTCCGGCACCGTGTCATTGGCGTCGATCGCGGAGAGGTCAATCGTGTCCTCGTCCTCGTCAAAGCCAGTGATCAGGTCAGCCGAGGTCAGAACCGGACCATTGGATTCAGCCGCGCTGAGATAGACGAAGGTGTCGGCGTCATCGCCGCCATTCATCACATCCCGGCCGAGGCCGCCAAACAGCAGGTCTTCGCCGGTGCCGCCCTGCAGGACGTCGCTGGCCGTGCCGCCATACAGAACGTCGTTGCCGGAGTTGCCGTACAGGAAGTCCGTGCTGGAACCGCCCGACAGGACGTCATCGCCCGAACCGCCAAAGATGGCGTCGGAAGACGAACCGCCATAGATGGTGTCGTTGCCGCCCTGGCCGTAGATCAGGTTGAAGCTGGTGCCGCCGAACACGAGGTCCGCGCCGCCGCCGGCATAGATCAGGTTGGAGCCGCCGTTGCCATAGATGGTGTCGTTGCCGCCGCCGCCATTGATGCTGTCGGTGCCGGTGGAGCCATACAGGAAGTCGTTGCCCTGACCGCCAAAGATGGTGTCGCCGCCGCCAACGCCGTAGAAGACGTCATCGCCGCTATTGCCGAAGAAGAAGTCCGTCGCCGTGGAGCCGGCGATGATTTCAACATCGAACATGGCGATACGGCCGCCGACAGTCGGGGTCGCGGTCGCGGAGCCATTGGCGTTGATCACGAAGACATAGCCGCCGGAGGAGGAGTTGGCGAAGGTCGCCAGATCCGTGCCGTCGCCGCCGAACACGATGTCCGCGCCGTCATTGCCGAAGAAGACAAACGTATCGTTGCCCGCTTCGCCCAGCAGGCGGTCGGAGGCGTTGCCGCCGATGATCACGTCATCGCCGTCGGCGCCGAAGATGATGTCCGCGCCGGCGTTGCCGACCAGCGTATCGGTGCCGGTTCCGCCATTGATGAAGTCACGGCCCGCGCCGCCATAGATCAGGTCGGAGCCTTCTTCACCCCACAGCAGGTCGCCCGCGGCGCCGCCATAGATGGTGTCGTTGCCCGTGCCGCCGTAAATATTGTCAGCGCCGGACTGACCATAGATCAGGTCCGCGCTGCCATTGCCAAAGATCTCATCGGGACCCGAAGCGCCATAAATGACGTCCGGATTAGCCGTGCCTTGAATCCGGTCAATGCCGGTTGTGCCAGGAATAAGCGCCATGCGAAGTTCCCCCATGTCAGCGCAAACATTAACAATCTTTACGATTAGAAGCAGAAAGCCCGCGCAAATCAATCGCAAAAAGCCAAAACACGGTCGAAAACCGAAACCGTGGTATTCACGCCACGCTTTTTCGCGATTTGGGACAGGTTTTACCCTCCCTGCGCGTTAATTCTTCCAACCACGATTTGAAGCGCGTTTCAGCGGCGTGACGGGCGCCGCCGCCCCATTGAAGCCGGGCGCCGTCTCCTGAATACTTCGTATCCCCAAGGCTCACCGCCTCAGCGAACGAGGACTCCCCCATGGAGCGCAAAAGCTTTCCCGCCAAGCCTGACATGGCCGCATCCGCCCATTTTGACCGTCAGGCTTACGAAAAGGCGTATGCCCGCTCCATCGCCGACCCGGAGTCATACTGGCGCGAACAAGGCCGCAGGCTGGACTGGATAGAGCCTTATGACGAGGTCTCGGACGTCTCCTGGGACAAGAACGACCTGCATATCCGCTGGTACGCCGATGGCGTTCTGAACGCCTGCTATAATTGCGTGGACCGTCACCTGGAAAACCGAAGCGACGAAACGGCGATTATCTGGGAGGGGGACGAGCCCGACCAGGACAAGCGGATCAGTTTTGCCGAGCTGCACCGCGAAGTCTGCCTGATGGCGAATATCCTGAAGGCGCGCGGCGTGGAAAAAGGCGACCGCGTCACGATCTATATGCCGATGATCCCGGAAGCCGCCTACGCCATGCTGGCCTGCGCGCGCATCGGGGCCGTTCATTCGGTGGTGTTTGGCGGCTTTTCGCCCGACAGCCTGGCCGGGCGCATAAATGACTGCGAATCCGATTTCGTCATCACCGCGGACGAGGGCGTCCGTGGCGGGCGGACCATTCCGCTGAAAGCCAATGTCGACAAGGCGCTGGAGAAGGCCGGCGGCGTGCGAAGCGTTCTGGTGGTGGAGCGTACCGGCGCCGATGTCGCCATGGTGGAAGGCCGGGACATTTCCTACGCCTTCGCCCGCACCGATGTTTCGCCGGACTGCCCCTGCGAGCCGATGAACGCGGAAGATCCGCTGTTCATTCTCTATACCTCCGGCTCCACCGGGAAGCCCAAGGGCGTGCTGCACACGACGGGCGGCTACATGGTCTATACCGCCCTGACGCACGAGGCCGTGTTCGATTACCGCGAAGGCGAAGTCTACTGGTGCACGGCCGATGTCGGCTGGGTGACCGGTCACTCCTATATCGTCTATGGCCCGCTGGCGAACGGCGCGACGACGCTGATGTTCGAGGGCGTGCCGACCTATCCCGACGCCTCCCGCTTCTGGCGCGTCGTGGACAAGCACAAGGTCAATATCTTCTACACGGCCCCCACCGCCCTGCGGGCGCTGGAGCGGTTTGGCGACGATCCGGTCAAGGAAACCTCGCGGTCCTCCCTGCGCGTACTGGGCACGGTGGGCGAACCGATCAATCCGGAAGCCTGGCTCTGGTATTATGAGGTGGTCGGCAACGGGCGCTGCCCGGTGGTCGACACCTGGTGGCAGACGGAAACCGGCGGGGTGCTGATTTCTCCCCTGCCCGGCGCGACGGACCTGAAACCGGGCTCCGCCACCCGGCCGCTGTTCGGGGTCGAGCCGGCGCTGGTCGATGCCGAGGGGAACGAGCTGGAAGGCGCTGTCAGCGGCAATCTGGTCATCAAACGCTCATGGCCGGGCCAGATGCGCACCGTCTATGGCGACCATCAGCGCTTTATCGAGACATATTTCTCAACCTATCCCGGCCGTTACTTCACCGGAGACGGCGCCCGCCGCGACGCGGATGGCTATTACTGGATCACCGGCCGGGTCGACGATGTGATCAATGTCTCGGGCCACCGCATCGGCACGGCGGAAGTGGAGGCCGCGCTGGACGCCCATGAGGACGTGGTTGAGGCGGCCGTGGTCGGCTTCCCCCACGATGTGAAGGGGCAAGGCCTCTACGCGTATGTCACGCTGAAAGCGAAGGCCGAGGAGTCGGACGCGCTGGCGAAATCGCTCAAGGACTGGGTGCGGTCTGAAATCGGCCCTATCGCAACGCCGGACCATATCCAGTTCGCGCCCGGCCTGCCGAAAACCCGGTCCGGCAAGATCATGCGCCGCATCCTGCGGAGGATCGCCGCGAACGAGCATGACCAGCTGGGCGATACCTCGACCCTGGCCGAACCGGCGGTGGTGGATGATCTGGTGAAGAACCGGAAAGGCGCTTAAGGACCGCGCCTTTCTTCTAGTTCTCGCGGCCGGCCTGCCAGAGCGCGCCGGTGATCGGCTCGGCCAGATAGCCCATCATGGTCCGGGCCCGCAGCGGGATGATGACCTGCGCCGGATAGCCGGGACGCAAGGTGATCTCGCGGCCGATGAATTCTTCCAGCCGCTGCATCTCTTCCGGCGAAACCACGACTTCGGCGTCGAAATACGGCATGCCCGTGCGCTCATCGACAATGCGGTCGGCGGACAGGCCGGTCACTTCGCCGAACAGGATCGGGTTTTCCCGGCTGCGGGCGATTTCCAGACGCACCTCGGCCTCCATGCCGATCTGCACGTCATCCGCCTGCGAGGGATCGACGCGGGCGCGAATGACCAGCGGCTCTTCCTCCGGCACGACCTCCATCAGGACCTGGCCGGGCGAAACAACCCCGCCTTCGGTGAAGACGCTCATGCCGACGACAAGGCCGGAGACCGGCGCGCGGACTTCCGCGCGCTCCACGCGCAAGGCGATTGTGTCATATTGCGGCTGGACCTCGGCGATCTCGCGCTGCGTCTGCGACAGACGCGCCGTGACATCGGTGTTCAGCTCGTCCTGCAGACTTGAAATCTGAAGATCGACCTCGCCCATCGTTTCCCGCGCCTCGGCGATTGATGAGTTGAGGCGGCCATTATCGCCTTCCAGCGAGACCAGCTGCCCCTGCAGCTGCCGGACACGGGTCAGCGGCGACAGACCTTTTTCGTAAAGCTGCTGAACATCGGCCAGCTGGTCCTGCAGCAGGCTGCGCTGCTCCGTATTGGCGCGCAACTGCGATTGCAGACCCTGAATGCGTTGCTGAAGCTGAACCTTGCGCTGCTGCAGCACATCGATCTGACCGATCAGGCTGTCGGCCCGCGTATTCAGCTGGTCCTGTTCGGAAGACAGGGCGCCGGCGGCTTCATCCGCGGCATCGCCGGTCAGGCTGGAGAGCCACGCCCCGGCCTCAACCGTATCAAGCCCAGCCTGTTCGGCCAGCAGACGCGCCTCGCGGGCGCGCAGCGTGATTAGGCGGGACAGCAGTTGACGGCGATTGCCCAGCATTTCGTCCGTGTCCATGCGGACCATCAGATCGCCGCGCGTCACGCGGTCGCCGTTCGACACGAGAATTTCGTCGACCGTTCCGCCATGCAGATGCTGCACGGCCTTGCGGTTGCCGGAGACCTGAACCACGCCCGGCGCCACCGCGGCGGCGTCCAGCGGCGCGAAAGCGGCCCAGCCCAGGAACCCGCCGAAGAACAGCGCAATAACGATAAAGCCCAAGAGGATGTCGCGCCGGGGATTGTCGACCGAGGCGTTTTCTTCCTCGTCCGTGATGGCGGGCAGATTATTCGATCCGGCAACCAGTGCAGTCATCTTACGCCGAGTCCCCGCCATCATCGGTCTTGCCGCCCTGAACGGCCCGCAGGCGCGCCTGATTGGCTTTCTGTTTCTCGTTCAGCTCGGCCATGACCTTGTCGCGCGGGCCGAAATGCTCCACGCGGCCGTCGCGCAGCACCAGCAGGCGGTCGACAATCTGAAGAACGCCGGCGCGGTGCGCCATGACCACGCTGGTCACGTTGCGCTGTTTGAGAACTTTCAGGGTCTGGACCAGAGCATTTTCGCCTTCCTGGTCCAGATTGGAATTGGGTTCGTCCAGAACGATAAAGGACGGATCGTCGTACAGCGCCCGCGCCAGCGCAACGCGCTGCCGCTGACCGGCGGACAGCGTGCCGCCATTCTGGTCGACGAAGGAATCGTAACCGGCGGAAAGGCGCAGGATCATTTCGTGCGCGCCCGCCAGACGGGAGGCGGCGATAACCCGCTCGTCCACGCCCTCGCCGGCGTCAAAGCGGCAGATATTATCGCGCACCGTGCCGGCGATCAGGAACAGTTCCTGCGGCAGGTAGCCGATATAGCCGCCCAGCTCGTCCGGGCTCCAGTCGGAAACATCCGCGCCGTCCAGACGGATCGCGCCCATGGCGGGACGGCGCAGGCCGACCAGCGCCTTGGCGAGCGAGGTCTTGCCGGCGCCCGACGGGCCGACAACGCCCAGCATTTCGCCCGGCAGCAGTCCGAAAGAGATGCCCTGCAGCAGGTATCCCTCGCCTTGCGGCGGACGCAGATAAACCTTTTCTACCCGCAACTCGCCCTTCGGCTTGGGCAGGCTCTGCTGGGTGCGCTCGATGGGCGCGCCTTCCAGCGCTTCACGCACGCGCGCCAGCGCCTGGCGGGAGGAAATGAAGCCCTTCCAGTGGGTCACCGCCATTTCCAGCGGCGCAAGCGCCCGCGCCGTCAGGATGGAGGCGGCGATCATGCCGCCCGGCGTGACCAGCTGGTTGATGGCCAGCAGCGCGCCGGCACCCAGCACGATGCCCTGCAGCAGCAGGCGCAGGAAACGGATGATGCCGCTCAGCAGGGCCGAACGGTCCTGCGCGCGCACCTGAAGATTATTGGCGTTCGCGCGGCCCTCGCCCCAGCGGCGGGACAGTTCGTCCGTCATGCCCATGGAGCGGATCGCCTCGGCGCTGTTCAGCGCGACCTCGCTGGTGGAATGCACCAGCGCGTTGGCGTCGTTCGCTTCGTTCAGCGGGGTGCGGACCAGGCGTTCGTTCAGATAGACCAGCGCCACGAACAGCACCGTGCCAAGGAAGGCGATGAGGCCCAGGATCGGGTGGATCATCGTTACGACCAGCAGGAAGATGATCGTCCAGGGCGCATCGAAGAAGGCGTGAACGCCATTTCCGCCGAAGAAATTGCGGGCCGTGTCAAAATCGCGCATCGCCTGTGCAATCTTGGGATTGCGCTCGCCGCGGGCTTTCGTCTCGACCATGGTCTTCATGATCGTGGTGGAAAGCTGGTTCGAAAGGCGGGAGCCGGCGCGCGACAGCAGGCGCGAACGGATGATGTCCAGCGTGGCCAGAACCGCCAGCGCAACCACAAGAAGGATGGTCAGGAAGACCAGTGTCTGCACGCTGCCGGACTGCAGAACCCGGTCATACAATTGCAGCATGTAGAGCGGCGATGACAGGTACAGCACATTGACGAAGATGCTGAAGAAGGCGGCCGCGGCGAAGTGCGGACGCGCAGCCTCGAACGCAGCGCGAATCTTTTGCGCCCCGCGCTCTTCGGCGCTGGCTGCTTGTCGGCGTTTCATCTAGGAGTTTGCCTGCCCTTTAGTCCCGAACATCACTTTAAAGCCCCGGCCGCAAAGCGGCAATTCGCGCTTACAGCGCATTTTGTCACGGGGGTGCATAAAGGGCGCCGGACCAAAAAGAAAGCGCCCCGGACAATATCCGGGGCGCTGACAGTGGTTAGGTAACGCGTGCGCTACCAGATTTTTACCCGCTCTTCCGGGGGCAGATAGAGGGCGTCTTCCTCGCTGACATCGAAGGCGGCGTACCACTCATCCATGTTGCGGACGACGCCGTTTACGCGGAATTCGGACGGCGAATGCGGGTCCGTCTTGATCCGGTTGATCAGCTCCTCGTCACGATACAGGCGCTGCCAGACCTGGCCCCAGGCCATGAAGAAACGCTGATCGCCGCTGAAGCCGTCCAGAACCGGCGCTTCTTCGCCTTCCAGCGAGATCTTGTAGGCCTCATAGGCGAGGTTCATGCCGCCCAGATCGCCGATATTCTCGCCCATGGTGAGCTCGGGATTGAGCGTGTAGCCCTCGATCGGCTCATAGGCGGCGTACTGCTCGCCAAAGCTGCCGGCCAGCGCCTCGAACCGCTCATTGTCTTCCTCGGTCCACCAGTCGCGAAGCGTGCCGGTGCCGTCGGACTTGCGGCCCTGATCGTCGAACCCGTGACCCATTTCGTGGCCGATCACCGCGCCGATGCCGCCGTAATTGACCGCCGGATCGGCGTTCGGGTCGAAGAACGGCGCCTGCAGGATGGCGGCCGGGAACACGATCTCGTTCCGGTTGGGCGAATAATAGGCATTGACCGTCTGCGGGGTCATGAACCATTCGCCGCGGTCGATGGGCTGGCCCAGCTTGGAAATCATGTCATTCCAGCCCCAGACCTGCGCCCGGCGGCGGTTGCCGTAATAGTCGTCTTCCACGACTTCCAGACCGTCATAGGTCTCGAACTCGTCCGGATAGGCGATTTTCGGGGTAAAGGCCGCCAGCTTGGCGCGCGCCTCTTCCTTGGTTTCCGCGCCCATCCATTCGACGCCATTGTCCAGACGGCGCTCGAAGGCGATACGCAGGTTCTCGACCAGCTCTTCCATCTGCGCCTTGGCTTCCGGCGGGAAGTGCTGCTCCACATAAACCTTGCCGACCGCTTCGCCGATCGTGCCATTGACCACGGAGACGCCGCGCTTCCAGCGCTCGCGCTGTTCCGGCTGGCCGCTCAGCGTCTTGCCGTAGAAAGCGAAATTGGCGTCGTCGAACTGCTTGGGCAGGGCGTTCGCATTGCCGTCGATATAATGGAAGGTCAGATAGTCCTTCCAGGTCTCGACAGGCGTGTCCGCAAACGTCGCGGAGAGCTTCTGGATGGCGTCGTTTTCACGCACCACGAACTCGTCCTGATCCGACAGGCCGGCCGCCTCGAACGTCGCGTCCCAGTCAAAGCCCGGCGCGTAGTCCTTCAGCTCGTCCAGCGTCATCAAATTATAGGTCAGGCTGCGGTCGCGGCGCTTGGCGCGCTCCCAGCTGTTCTCGGCCATCGCCGTTTCCAGCTCCAGAATGGCCTGCGCCTTTTCGGCGCCGCCTTCCATTCCGGCCATGGTGAAGACCTGCTCGATATAATCGACATAGGCCGCGCGGATATCCTGGAACCGCTGGTCGTCGTTCAGATAATAATCACGGTCCGGCAGGCCGAGGCCGCTCTGCGTGATGTAAAAGACGTAGCGGTCGGTCTGTTTGGAATCGATGTCCACGTAACCGGCATAGGGCGCGGGCGCGCCCAGCGCCGGATCGCCCATGGCGGCGGCGATTTCTTCATGGCTGGAAAGCCCGGCGATGCGGTCCAGATCGGCCTGCGCCGGCTCCAGCCCGCGCGCCTCGATCGCCTCCTGGTCCATCCATGAATTGTACAGATCGCCGATTTTCTGTTCGGCGCTGCCCGGCGCGGCGTCCGTGGCGGAGGCGTCCTGAATAATCTCGCGCACCTGCTGCTCGGCTTCGTCGGCCAGCGCGGTGAAGGAGCCGTAATTGGTCTTGTCGGCCGGGATTTCCGTCGTTTCCAGCCATTCGCCGTTTACATATTCATAGAAGTCGTCGCCCGGATCGGCGGACGTATCCATCGCC
>NZ_JACESD010000074.1:0-10005 GCF_013911995.1 Euryhalocaulis sp. | reverse complement strand
GCCGCGACCTGCCCAAGGTGCGCGCCGACAAGGGGCAGATCGAAACCGCGCTGATGAATCTCGCCACAAACGCCCGCGACGCCATGCGCGATCAGGGCGGCGGCACGCTGACCATTCGCACCCAGGCCGCCGAACAGGCCGATATTCCGGACCGGGAGACCGGAACGAAACCCGGCGATTATCTGCTGATCGAGGTCTCGGACACCGGCAGCGGCATGGACGCCGAGACGCGCGAGAAGATTTTCGAGCCCTTCTTCACCACCAAGGAGCCCGGCAAGGGCACGGGTCTGGGCCTGGCCACCGTCTATGGCATCGTGAAGCAGTCCGGCGGCTATCTGTTCGTCGACTCCCGCGAGGGCGAGGGGACAACCTTCCGCATCTTCCTGCCGGCCGCGGAGGCCGAGGTGGAAGAAGTGCAGGCGATGGAGGAACAGGTCGCCCGCACCCGCGCGCCCAAGGCGCCGGCGGATCTGGCCGGCCGCGGCCGCATCCTGCTGGTCGAGGACGAAAGCGCGGTGCGCCAGATCGCCGCCAAGACCCTGACCAAGCGCGGCTATGAGGTGATCGAGGCCGAGGACGGCGAAGAGGCGCTGGAACTGGCCGAACAGTATTCCGGCCAGATCGACCTGATGGTCTCCGATGTCGTGATGCCGGGTCTGGACGGGCCGGGCCTGCTGGAAGCCGCGCGCGAGCATCTGGGCGATGCCCGCGTCATCTTCATTTCGGGATATGCGGAGGAAGAATTCTCCGACGTGCTCTCGCGCGAGCAGGACGTGCGCTTCTTGCCCAAACCCTTCACCCTGCCGCAACTGGCGGAGATGGTGAAAACGGTGATGGCGGGGGGCTAGTCCTCGCCGGGGTTTTCCTCGACCGGATCGCCGTTCTCGTCGACCAGGATCCGCTCCGGCTCGCCCTTCACGTGGACACGGAACACCACCGCGCGCATGCCTTCATCCATCGTGACCGGCGCGTGAATGGCTTCGGGCGGGATGTGATAGGAATCGCCGGCTTCCAGAAGGATGTCCTCCTGCCCGTCCTGCCGGTGCGTCGCCGATCCCTCAAGCACGTAGATGAATTCCTCGCCCGGGTGGTAATGGCGCGGCAGGGTGGCGCCGGGACCCATCTGGATGTCGGTTATGATCACTTCCAGACCGTCATCGATCACGAGGGGCTCGCGCATGACATTGGTCAGGCCCGGCGGGGTGAGGGCGGTGTTGGCGTTCGCGCCATCCGGGTCATGGGCGAAAGCGGCGGCGGGCGTGAAACCAAGCGCGGCGGCAAGCATGATTCGCATCGGGCGTTCCTTTCAAGAGCGACGGATTAGCCGATTTTAGCGCGCCCGCCCCGCAACGCCACGAAAATCAGGGCTTTGCGTTATGGTAAAATGTTCCCCTTGCGTTCTTAGAACAAAACAGGTACGACTACGGCCATGGAGATTGATTGCCCCGACTCGGGGGCTGTGATCTAAGGGGCGGAACCAATGGCGCAACCAGCATTAAAAGTCGTGAGCGAAAAGAAACAGAACAGCGACAAGGAGCGGGCGCTCGAATCCGCTCTCAGTCAGATCGACCGACAGTTTGGCAAGGGCTCCCTGATGAAGCTCGGCCAGAAGGACGCACTGGACGTTGAGGCGATTTCGACCGGCTCTATAGGGCTGGATATCGCGCTGGGCGTTGGTGGGTTGCCGCGTGGCCGCGTGGTGGAAATTTACGGTCCGGAATCCTCCGGCAAGACCACGTTGGCTCTGCATTGCGTGGCCGAAGCGCAAAGAAACGGCGGCGTCGCCGCCTTTATCGACGCCGAGCATGCGCTGGACCCGGTCTATGCCGCCAAGCTGGGCGTGGACGTGAACGAGCTTCTGGTTTCCCAGCCGGACGCCGGCGAACAGGCGCTGGAAATCACCGATACGCTGGTGCGTTCCGGCGCGCTGGATGTTCTGGTGGTGGATTCTGTGGCCGCGCTGGTGCCGCGCGCCGAGCTGGAAGGCGAGATGGGCGACTCCCTGCCGGGCCTGCAGGCCCGGCTGATGAGTCAGGCGCTGCGCAAGCTGACGGCCTCCATCTCCAAATCCAGAACGACCGTCATCTTCATCAACCAGATCCGCCACAAGATCGGCGTGATGTTCGGCTCGCCCGAAACCACGACCGGCGGCAACGCGCTGAAATTCTATTGCAGCGTGCGTCTGGATATCCGCCGCATCGGCGCGATCAAGAACCGCGACGAGGTGATCGGCAACCAGACCAAGGTGAAGGTGGTCAAGAACAAGGTGGCCCCGCCCTTCCGGGAGGTCGAATTCGACATCCTGTATGGCGAGGGCATCTCCAAGATGGGCGAGCTGATCGATCTGGGCGTCAAGGCCGAGGTCGTGGAGAAATCCGGCTCCTGGTATTCCTATGGGTCCGAGCGCATCGGACAGGGCCGGGAAAACGCCCGTCAGTTCCTTCTGGATAATCCGGACATCGCCGCGCAGATCGATGCGGCGGTCCGCAAGAACGCTGGTCTTATCGTTGACGACATGCTCCTTCCCCCGGAGAGCGACGATGAGGCGGCCGAGGCCGGCTGACGCTCCGCCCCTTCCATGCGTCCCGGCGATTAGAGAGGGCGCTCCGCAGGTCGATCAGCGGAGCGCCCTTTTCTTATGGGCGGAGGGCCTTTATCTCCAAGGGGAAAGCGTAAATCATTGGAGAGTCTTTCGTGACGCCGCTCAAGGATATCCGGTCGGGTTTTCTCGACTTCTTCGGTGACCGGGATCACCGCATCGTTCCGTCCGCGCCTCTGGTGCCGGCCGACGACCCGACCCTGCTGTTCACGAACGCCGGCATGGTGCCGTTCAAGAATTACTTCACCGGCGCCGAGAAGCCGCCGCATCCGCGCGCGACCTCCACGCAGAAATGCGTGCGCGCCGGCGGCAAGCACAATGATCTCGACAATGTCGGCTATACCGCCCGGCACCACACCTTCTTCGAGATGATGGGCAATTTCTCCTTCGGCGATTATTTCAAGGAAGAAGCGATCGAGCTGGCCTGGACGCTGGTTCACAAGGAATTTGGCCTGGAAAAGGACAAGCTGACCGTCACCGTCTTTTCCGAGGACGATGAGGCGGCGGCGCTGTGGAAGAAGATCGCGGGCATCCCCGAGTCCCGGATCATCCCGATTTCGACTTCCGATAATTTCTGGATGATGGGCGATACCGGCCCCTGCGGCCCTTGCTCTGAAATCTTTTACGATCACGGCCCCGATATTCCGGGCGGCCCGCCGGGCACGCCGGAAGAGGACGGCGACCGTTTCATCGAGATCTGGAACCTCGTCTTCATGCAGTACGAGCAACAGGGTCCGGACAAGCGCGTCGAACTGCCCAAGCCCTCCATCGACACCGGCATGGGGCTGGAGCGCATGGCCGCGGTGCTGCAGGGCGTGCACGACAATTACGATGTGGACCTGTTCCGCCACCTTATCGGCGCGTCCGAGGACCTGTTTGGCGTGAAGGCCGAAGGTGAGCGACAGGCGAGCCACCGCGTCATCGCCGATCATATGCGCTCCACCAGCTTCCTGATCGCGGACGGCGTTACCCCGTCCAATGAAGGCCGGGGCTATGTGCTGCGCCGGATCATGCGCCGCGCCATGCGTCACGCCCATCATCTGGGCGCGAAGGAGCCGGTGCTGTGGAAGCTTACGCAGAATCTGGTCGATGAAATGGGCGATGCCTTCTCCCAGCTGGAGCGCGCGCAGCCGCTGATCGAGGAGACGCTGCGCAGCGAGGAAGAACGCTTCCAGCGCACGCTGGGCCGCGGCATGTCGATTCTCGAGGACGCGTTGGACGAGCTGCCCGAGGGGCAGAAGCTGCCCGGCGAAACCGCCTTCAAGCTCTATGACACTTACGGTTTTCCGCTCGACCTGACGCAGGACGCGCTGCGCCCGCTGGGCCGCGAGGTCGATACGCAGGGCTTCGAGACGGCGATGGAAAAGCAGAAGGAAACGGCCCGGCAGAGCTGGTCCGGGTCCGGCGACGCCGCGCCCGAGGCCGTCTGGTACGGCGTGCGCGAGGAAGCGGGCGCGACCGAGTTCCTCGGCTACGGGAGCTGTGACGATACCGGCGCGCTGAAAGCGATTGTCGCCGGCGGAGAGCGGGTGAAGAACGCGGCGGCGGGCGACGAGGCCTCGCTGGTGTTCGACCGCACCCCCTTCTATGGCGAGTCCGGCGGCCAGATCGGCGATGCGGGTGAAATCCTGTTCGATAACGGCGCCCGCGCTGAAGTCTATGACACGATCAAGCGCGCGGAAGACCTGCACGTCCACCTGGTCAGGATCGTGGAAGGCGAGGTCGGCGAGGGCGACGCCGCGCGCCTTGTCGTCGATCAGGACCGCCGCAACCGCACCGTCGCGAACCATTCCGCGACCCATCTGGTGCACGCCGCGCTGCGCGACGTGCTGGGCCCGCATGTGACGCAGAAGGGCTCCTATGTCGGCCCCGACCGGCTGCGGTTTGACTTCTCGCACCCGCGCGCGCTGGCCGATGAGGAAATCGACCGGATCGAGGCGCAGGTGAATCAGGTCATTCGCCAGAATGATGCGTCCGAGACGGCTGAGATGGAGCCGGATGCGGCCATCGAGGCCGGCGCGCTGGCCCTGTTCGGCGAAAAATACGGCGACCGGGTGCGCGTCCTGACCATGGGCCGCAATCTGGAGGCGGCGGATGCGCCCTATTCGGTGGAGCTGTGTGGCGGCACGCATGTCGCCCGCACCGGCGACATCCAGCTGTTCAAGATCGTTTCCGAAGGCGCGGTCGCCGCGGGCGTGCGCCGGATCGAGGCGTTCACCGGCGAGGCGGCGCGGCAATATATGCTGGAACAGGCGCGCCTGCTGCGGCGCAGCGCCGATGCGCTGAAGATCGCTCCGGCGGACCTGCCCGATCGCGTGACCGCGCTGTCCGACGAGAAGAAAAAGCTGGAGCGCCAGCTCTCCGAAGCGAAGAAGCAACTGGCGCTGGGCGGCGGATCGGCCGCGCCGGGCCCCGAAGACGTGGCCGGGGTGAAGCTGATCGCGCGCGTGGCCGAAGGCGTGGGCGGCAAGGATCTGCGCGGCATGGTGGATGAGGCCAAGTCGCAGCTGGGATCCGGGATTGCTGTGCTGATCGGCGTGAATGAAGGCAAGGCGGCGGTGGCCGTGGGCGTCACCAAAGACCTTACGGACCGCTTCAGCGCCGTTGATCTGGTGAAGGTCGCGGCCGAGGCGGTCGGCGGCAAGGGCGGCGGCGGCCGTCCCGACATGGCGCAGGCCGGCGGGCCGGACGGCGCCAGGGCGGAAGCCGCGCTGGACGCGGTGCGCGGTGCGTTGAAGGAGAAAGAGGCGGCCTAGCGCGCCTCCGCCGCGCCGGAAATTGCCCGGCGCGGCATAGTGCGGCGAAGGGGAGGGACATGGATCACGCACATTGGCTGAAGGACGCGATCGTGTTCCTGGTGGCCGCCGGCGTGATCGTCCCGCTATTCGCACGTTTCCGCATCAGCGCTGTTCTGGGCTTCCTGATCGCGGGACTGATCATCGGTCCCTTTGGCGCCGGCCGCTTTGTGGAAGCCGCGCCCTGGCTTTCATATTTCACGATCAGCGATCCCGAAGCCGTCGAGCCGCTGGCCGAAATCGGCGTGATTTTCCTGCTCTTTCTGCTGGGGCTTGAGCTTTCTTTTGAAAAACTCTGGGCGATGCGCCGCATGGTTCTGGGCGCGGGCGGATTCCAGACGGCGCTTTCAGCCCTTATTGTAGCCTTGGCGCTGTCGCTGTTCCTGCCCACCGTTGCGGCCATCTCCATTGCGCTGGCCCTGTGCCTGTCATCCACCGCGGTTGTCATGCAGATCCTTGCTGAACAACGGCGGGCGGGCAGCGAAACCGGGCAGGCCAGCCTGTCGATCCTGCTGTTTCAGGACCTTCTGGTCGCGCCGATTCTGATCGCGGTCGCCGCCATGGCGCGGCCTGAAACCAATATCGCATGGTCGCTCGGGCAGGCCTTGATCGCGGCCGCTATCGTAATCGGCGTGATCGTCATCGCCGGGCGGTTTGTCTTGCGGCCCCTGCTGCGCGTGCCGGCGCAGGCGGGGCGGCGGGAATTCATGCTGGCGCTGACCTTCGCCATCGCGCTGCTGGCCGCCCTGGCGACGGAGGCGGCGGGTCTGTCGCTGGCTCTGGGGGCGTTTCTGGCCGGGATACTGGTGGGCGAAACCGAATACCGCTTTCACGTCGAAATTGATCTGGAGCCGTTCAAGGGACTGCTGATCGGCCTGTTCTTCGTGTCGGTCGGCATGGGCGTGAACCTGGCGTGGGCCGCGCCGCAGCTGCACTGGATCGGCGCGGGGATCGTTGCGCTTATCCTGGTGAAATTCGCTACCGCCTTTACCGGGGCGCGGCTTTCCGGCGCGCGATCCGGGGCGGCAGTGGAAAGCGCTCTCTTGCTGGCCCCGGCGGGCGAATTCGGGTTCGTGATTATCGGCGCGGCGGCGGGCGCGGCGTTGCTGCCGCCGGACGCCGCAGCGTTCGTTACGGTCGTGATCGGCGGGTCGATGATCCTTACGCCCGTCCTGCAGCGGCTGGCTCCGCTTATCCTGAAGCTTCGCCCGGCGTCCGAAACCGGCGCCGCGAACGCGCCCCGCAACGCGGAGGACGCGCCGGGGGCGGCGGTCGTGATCGGCGGCTTCGGGCGTGTCGGCCAGTACATAGCGGCGGTCCTGGAGGCCGAAGGCGTGGATTATATCGCCATCGACCAGGACGCCGATCTGGTCCGGGTGCAGAGAAAGCTCGGACGCCCCGTCTATTTCGGCGACGCGTCCCGCCGCGAATTGCTGGAAATCATCGGGGCGGGTCCGGCCCAACTCTATCTGATCAGCGTCAGCAATGAGGAAAAGGCCGAGCGCATGGCGCAAGCCGCGCGGGATGTCAGCCGCGAGGCCGCGGTGGTCGCCCGCGCGCGCAATGTCGCGCACGCAAACCGCCTGCTGCGCGCCGGGGTGGATCAGGTCGTGCCCGAGGCGATGGAGGCAGGCCTGCAGATCGCCGCGCAGGCGCTGGAGCGTCTGGGCGTGGAGCCGGACGCGGTCCAGCACCGGCTGGAAGCGATGCGGGAACAGAACGAGGCCCGGCTACACCTGCGCTCCGGCGACTCCTGAATAGAAAAAGAGCGGGACCGGATGGTCCCGCTCTTTCCTGATCCGTAGAGAACAGCCGCAGGCTTACGCCTTGCTGAGCGCGTTTTCCAGATTGTCGGCGATCTTGTCGAGATAGCCTTCCGTGGTTTCCCAGCCCTGCTCGTCGCCGACCAGAAGCGCCAGGTCCTTGGTCATGTGCCCGGACTCGATCGTCTTCAGCACAGTCATTTCCAGCGTGTCGGCGAATTTCTCGACTTCCGGCGTGTTGTCCTGTTTGGCGCGGTAACGCAGGCCGTTGGTCCAGGCGAAGATCGACGCCGTGGAGTTGGTGGAGGTCGGCTCGCCGCGCTGGTGGGCGCGGTAGTGGCGGGTCACCGTGCCGTGCGCGGCTTCCGCTTCCACGGTCTCGCCGTCCGGCGTCATCAGCACCGACTTCATCAGGCCGAGGCTGCCAAAGCCCTGCGCCACCATGTCGGACTGCACGTCGCCGTCATAGTTCTTACAGGCCCAGATGAAGCCGCCGTTCCATTTCAGCGCCGCCGCGACCATGTCGTCGATCAGGCGATGTTCATAGGTGACGCCGGCCTCTGCGAATTTCTCCTTGAACTCCGCCTCGAACACTTCCTGGAACAGGTCCTTGAAGCGGCCGTCATAGGCTTTGAGGATGGTGTTCTTGGTGGACAGATAGACCGGCATTTCGCGGTCCAGGCCGAAATTCATGCAGGCGCGGGCAAAGTCGCGGATCGACTCGTCGGTGTTGTACATGCCCATCATCACGCCGCCGCCGGGGAAATCATAGACGTCGATTTCCTTGGTCTCGGACCCGTCCTCGGCTTCCCATTTGACGGTGAACTTGCCCTTGCCCGGCACCACGTAATCCTTGGCGCGATACTGGTCGCCAAAGGCGTGACGGCCGATGACGAACGGCTCGGTCCAGCCCGGAACAAGGCGCGGCACGTTCTTGACCACGATCGGTTCGCGGAACACGACGCCGCCCAGGATGTTGCGGATCGTGCCGTTGGGGGACACCCACATTTTCTTCAGGCCGAATTCCTCGACCCGCGCTTCGTCGGGGGTGATCGTCGCGCACTTGACGCCGACGCCATATTTCTTGATGGCGTGGGCGGCGTCGACGGTGATCTGGTCATCCGTCTCGTCGCGGGACTCGATCGACAGATCGTAATATTTCAGGTCGATATCCAGATAAGGGGTGATCAGTTTTTCCTTGATCATCGCCCAGATAATCCGGGTCATCTCGTCGCCGTCGATATCAACGATCGGGTTCTCAACCTTGATTTTCGCCATCGTGCCGTCCTGTCTGATTTAAGGGCGCGGGATGTCCCGCGAGAAAAGAGTTGGGCGTGAGATAACAGAGCGCGCGCCCAGCGCAAAGCTATGGAGGCTCCAGCGTGCTGAACAAACGCGAAAACGCGCCCGCAATCGTGCTGGCCCGTCCGCAAATGGGGGAGAATATCGGCGCGGCCGCGCGGGTGATGCGCAATTTCGGGCTGAGCGAGATGCGGATCAGCGCGCCGCGCGACGGCTGGCCGAATGAAAAGGCCTGGACGATGTCGGCCGGCGCAACGGATGTTCTGGATTCGGCCCGCGTGACGGAGGAATTCACAGAGGCGCTGGAGGGGCTGACGCTGGTCTTTGCGGCCACCGCGCGCCGCCGCGACCTGATGAAGCCGGTCGTGACCGCGCGCGAGGCGATGGCGCAGGCGCGCGAGGAAATTGCCTCCGGCGGCCGCGCCGGCGTGGTGTTCGGGGCCGAGGCCTCCGGCCTGATGAACGAGGAAGTCGCGGTTGCGGACGCAATCCTGACCCTGCCCGTGGATCCGGAGTTCTCCTCCCTGAATCTGGCGCAGGCCGTGGCGGTCACCGCCTATGAATGGAAGGCGGGGGATCCGCTGCCCGAGGATTTTGCGATGAATCATGTCCCGGCAGACAAGGCCGCGCTGACCGGCCTGATGTCTCATCTGGAGACGGAGCTGGAAGCCGCCGGGTTCTTTTTCCCGCCCGAGAAGGCGGAGAAAATGAAGCTGAACCTGCGCTCCACCCTGACGCGGGGGCGGCTGACTGATCAGGAAATTCACACCTTCCGCGGCGCCATCAAGGCGCTGGCCGAAAAGCGCCGCCGCGCGCAGTAAGAAAAAAGGCCCGCATCGCTGCGGGCCTTGTAGTTGGTCACTGTCAGGGACCGTAAACTCTAGTAAGCGCCAACCCCGCCGGAGAGCAGGAAGCCGCCCGTATCCACCGGACAGGCCTTGGCCTTGGTCTCCGTATAGGTCTCTTCGCGGCGGATCGTCAGAAGCTTGCTGCCGGGACCGTATTTGCGAAGCAGCGAACGTTCGAAACAATTGCGCTCCGGGTTCTGCGGGCGGCAGAAAAGCTGACCGTCCGGGGTGTGATACAGCGCCTCGCCCGGCGCGCAGACGATGGTGGAGGCGCCGTCATAGCCGCCCTCGTCGCCCACCGTGACCTGCAGGTATGAACCCGCGGCGCAGCGATACAGCTCGCCCTCATATCCCGCCTGCACATGCTCTTCCGGCCAAAGCTGGGAGGCGGGGTGCGGCGCGCCGCGGTCATCGATGCAGGCCGCGCGGATCGCGACCATCGCCTCGACCAGGCGCGTCTTCTCGATCAGCTCTTCTTCCTCGATACAGATATTCAGCGCGCCCATGGACGGGGCCGGGGCCGGGGCGAAATAGCCGCCTCCGCCGCCGACGATCACCTGACCGCCCGCGCCGGCGGAGCCGCCAGCACTGGCGTTCGCCGCCGCGCTGGCCGATGCTTCGACATTCACATTGACGTTCGTGCGGTTCACGAAAACGCCGCCGTGATTGACGTTCACCTTGGTGCCGCCGATCTTGAT
>NZ_JACESD010000073.1:0-10725 GCF_013911995.1 Euryhalocaulis sp. | reverse complement strand
ACGATTGTCCGTGCCGGCTTCCTGCACGATCACCTGCCCGTCATCACGCTGGATGACCCGGTAATCGTCGGAGCTGCCCTGAACGACATAGGTGTCGTCGCCATTGCCGCCGAAGGCGCGGTCAGCCCCGGCGCCGCCCAGGATGAAGTCGTCGCCGTCACCGCCCAGCAGGCGGTCATTGCCGTCGCCGCCGGTGATGGAGTCGTTGCCGTCACGGCCGGCGACACGGTCATCGCCGCCGCCGGCGAAGATGGCGTCATCGCCCAGCACGCCGGTCAGGCTTTCATCGGTGTCATCGCCGGAAATCACGTTTCGGAAATCGTCTTCCAGGCTATCGAACAGCGCCAGCGCGGCGTCTTTGGAGGTCTCTTCCAGACCGCCCGCGGCCGCCGGCAGGATGCCGATATAGCCGCCATCGCCGCTGACTTCGCCTTCCGTGCCTTCGCCATAGCCTTCCGGAATGACGGAGCCATGCAGCACATACTCACGCAGGAACAGCTCGATCAGGTCCTCGCCGGTATAATCATTGCCGGTGACGGGGCTGAAGAATTGCGAGTCGTCGCTGAGATCGTAGGTGTAGCTGAAGAACAGGTCGCCGGAAGCGTCAGACACCGGGCGGCCGTCCGGAACATCGCCAGCCGGCGCAACCAGCGGCAGCAGGACGTCGCCATAAGCCGCGACGCCTTCCAGAACCTCTACAAAGCCGTCGCCATCATTGTCGTTGAAGGAGTTCGGCGCTTCGGAATCGATCGGGTTGCCTTCAGAATCAAACAGCCCGTGAATATGTTGCGGATGAACCTGACCCTTGGCCGTGCCCTCCGCGACAACTGTTACAGTCAATTCATCGCCGGTCACCGTCACAAAGACGTTTCCGGTCACGCTTGAATTGTTGAGTGATTGAAGATCGACGGTGAATACCTGATCGGCGCCGTCGATTTCAGCGCGCAGTTCGTCAAAGTCGGGATTTAGATGCGCCATGGGTGTCTCCTCCGCCGTAATTCAAACGGCTTTGCTTGGGGTGGCACTAATTTGAGTTAGCCCGGCGGGGAGAGGCGTCAAAGATTCTCTGAAGAAAAATTTATATCACCGATCAATCCAGCTTCTCAGCCGGTCCGCGGCGGCGTCCAGAACCGTGTCCTGCTTGGCGAAGCAAAAACGCACAAAATTGCGCGGCGGGGCTGTGTTCGTGGCGTGATAGAAGGCGCTGACCGGGACCCCGGCCACCTTCGCCTCCGACGCGATCCGGCGGCAGAACTCCACATCGTCATCAAAACCGAGCGGCGCGATATCGGCGGTCAGGAAATAGGTTCCCTCCGCAGGCAGAACGCCGAACCCTGCCTCCGTCAGGCCGCGCGCCAGACGGTCGCGGCTGGCCTGCATGTCAGCGGCAAGCCCGTCGAAATAGGCCGTGTCCTTGTTCAGGCCATAGGCAACCGCCTTCTGGAGCGAGGGCGGCGTGGCGAAGGTGAGATACTGGTGCGCCCGCGCCATGGCGGCGATCAGATCCGGCGGCCCGGCCGTGTAGCCCACCTTCCAGCCGGTCAGGGAAAAAGTCTTGCCGGCCGAGCCCATCCGCACCGTGCGCTCCCGCATTTCCGGCAGCGCCGCGATGCTGCGGTGCCGGCGCCCGTCGAAGCACATATGCTCATAGACCTCGTCAGACACCACGATCAGGTCATGCTCCAGGGCGCGCTTTGCGACGGCCTCAAGATCGGCCTGCGTGAACACCTTGCCGACCGGATTGACCGGCGTGTTGAGCACAATCAGCTTTGTCTCCGGTCCGATGGCCGCATCCAGCGCCTCCTCGTCCAGCGCCCAGTCCGGCGCGGTCAGAGGAACCGGCTTCACCACGCCCCCGGCGCCCTCCACCATGTCGAAATAGGCGTCATAGGCGGGTTCGAATATCACCGCCTCCTCGCCCGCGCCGGGGGTAATAAAAGCGGAGAACGCGGCGGCCAGAGCCTCTGTCGCCCCGGCGGTGACAAGGATTTCGTCGCCGGGGTCATAGGAAAGCCCGTAATGGCGCTGCAGCGCGTCCGCCGCGGCCTGACGCAAGGCCGGCACGCCCATCATCGGCGGATACTGGTTCGGCCCCTCCACCGTGGCCTCGGCCGCCACGCGGCGCACGTCTTCAGGGCCGTCCGTGTCCGGGAAACCCTGCCCCAGATTGATGGCGTCATTTTCAATGGCGAGCCGGCTCATGACCTCGAAAATCGAGGTCTTGCGCCCGGTGATAACGGGGTTGAGGTCTTTCATGCGCGCAAGGCTAGTGCCTCACGCCGCGGGCTTAAAGCGCCGCCTCAGAATGTGTTGCAGATATCCTGGCGCCGCACGCGGTCAGCGCGTTCAAAACTGAATGAATCGGGCGCAAGGCGGCGGATCAGGACCACCCCGCGCGGCCCAGGACTTTCGATAACCGGCAGGCCGGTTTCCGGGCGCGGCGCGCCAGCGGCCATCAAAACCGCCTCAAATCCTCCGGACGGCATCTCCCGGTCATTGATGACAAAGAAATTGTCCGTGTTGGCGGCGTAGATCGACAGGGAGGAATAATCCTCCCACGGGGCGACCCGAAGCCGGACAGGGCCGCGCGTCAGGTCATAGATGCAGGCGGAATAGGCCAGGTCGGGCGAGGGCTTCACCACGTTGCGGTTGTCCGGCGTGATGCGCGGCGCGTGCCGCCACTGGTTCATGCCGCCGGCGTTCCCGGCAATCGCCGTCATCGCCTTATCCATGACCCGTTGGGGCAGCAGGTCCAGCGCCGCCCAGTGCCCGGCGGCGGCGGCGGCGATGAAAAGCGCGATGGCGAGGAGGATTCTCATGCGCCTTCCTCCGCCCGGCATCCCGTGCGCCGGATTTCCGGGGGCAGGACGGCCCTGTGAACGTCCTCCAGCACGGCGTCGTCCGGGCTATAGAGGCGCAGGGCAAGATTGAAACGGCCGGCGTTCCGGCTGGAAATCCAGAAAACGTCATCGCCGGGCGGCGCGCTCTGGATCACGGCCCGCCAGCCGCCCCGCAACGCGAAATCGCTGGCGTCAACGGAATGCGCGTCGTCCTGGTTCGGGGCCAGAAAATCGTCAGACGCGTAAAGCGTGACCGACCACCAGCGCGACGGCATGTCGCCGCCTTCCATGACGTAATCGCAGGCCTCGCGCAGCGGCTCGCCGGAGGAATCGGTTTCCCTCAGGAAATACACCGACTCGGATTTGTTCATGGCCAGCAGGCCGCGGCGGGCGATATAGGCCCGCGTATAGGGGTCGGCGGCGTCCGACCCGATGGCCCAGTTGGACTCCCACCCTTCGATCGCCACGCTGGTCCGGTTGAACGGCATGTCGCCGGTCAGCCAGCCGGCCATCCAGAACGCGCTGACAATCCCGACAGCGAGGCCGAGCAGGATTGCGGCGAACCAGAGGATCAGCGTCTTCATTCGGCCGCCCATTGCTCCAGATACGAAACCACGGACTCCAGCGATCGGCTGTGCGAATTGCGCAATTCCCGGACGCTTTCAGGGTTCAGAAGCGTCTCGTCAGGAGAAACGACCAGAACGCTTGGCGTATTGGTGATTTCCATGACGCCGAAGCGTTCGGCGACGTCCAGATTACGGTTGCGCATGCCCACATCGACCCAGACCAGCTCATAATGGTCGGCGATCAGGGATTTCAGGGGCTCCTGCTGTGTCTTGGCGGCCAGGCCGCGGCTGTCGTGACACCAGTTGCCGCCCAGAACCAGCAGCGCATTGACGCCGCGCGCCTCAGCCGCCGCCAGCGCGGCGTCGACGTCCGCCATGGCGTCAGCAGAGGCGGAAAACGGCCGTGGCTCGGCCTCGCCGCTGACATCGGTGGCGTGGGACGCGGCGCAGGCCGCCAGGGCCGCGGCTGTCAGGAGAACAAAAACGCGAAGCAATCCGGTCATGGACCGATTAGAACGCGACTCCGCCGCCGCGCCAATGCCTATTCGATCAGGCGCGCCGCTTCGGTCCCCGCGAGCGCGCGCAACTGTTGCAGTTGCCAGGGCTGCACGCGCCCCTGCCCGTGGACATTGTAGAGGCTGTCCACTTCCAGCTCAGATTCGTCCAGCCACTCGACGAACCACGCCGACAGGGGGACGGATTCGACAAGCGGAAAATCGCTTTCCGGAACCGGATAGATGAACGCCGTGGAATAGAGCAGCTTCTCGTCCGGCAGATAGACCACAAGATGGCCTTCCGATTTCGGATTATCGCCGGGCAGTTCAATCAGTCGAACCTCCATCGACATATCCTGAATCGTGCGCTGGTTGCGGACCACCAGGATGCCGGCATCGTCCTCATCCGCCTCGCCGTCCAGCGCAACGGGAGCGCCGGTCTTGCCGACGGCGCCGCGCGCCAGCTCGGCGGCGGCCTCGCCCGCCAGAATGGTCGCGCCCTGCCGCACGAACGGCTCAAGTCCGCCAATATGGTCGCTGTGATGATGGGTCAGAACCAGATAGCGCACCGGCTTTCCGGGCGCGGTCTGCCGGATGGCGCGCAGGAATTTCTCGCCCAGCGCGTCCGCGTCATCGCCCTGCGCCCAGTTCATCGGCGGGATTTGCGTCATCTCATACCAGCCGGCCGGGGCGTCGACCGCCATCACGAAATCATTGAACTCGATAAACACCGGATGGAAGCCGGGCCGGAGATTGCGCACCATGTGCACGCCCGGCGCGATGGTCTCCACCTCCGGCGCGCGGTCGCCATAGGGCACGAAATCATCGCCGCCGCCCGGCGGCGGCGCGGCCGGGGTTTCGATCCCGCGCGGGGCGGCGAAGCTGCGGTCATAGACATCGGTCGTGGTGATCATGTCCGCCCGGCTCAACAGTTTGCCGTTCAGGAAAGACATGAAGCGCCCCGGCACGGTCAGGCCGTCCTGTTCCTTATATTCCGACCAGCGCCACTGAATGACGGAGGCGCCCAGAAGCGGCATGTCCAGCGGCGCGCTGGCCGCGCTCAGAAGATAGGTTTCCGGATCAATGAAAAGGGTCAGCGGATCGCCGGCGGCGCTCTGATAGGTCACGGCCAGCGCCGGGCCGTCCTCACGCTGAACGGTCTCGGCCCGGGCGCTTTCCGGCGTGTGCGACAGCGCGTCCGCCAGGAAGAAATTGGGCAGAATGCGCTTGAACCGCGCCTGATCGTCCTCGACCGGCGCGTAGGGCATCCATTGGGCCGTTTCGTTGCGCTTGTCCGCGAAAAGGATGCGGCCCTGCGCGTCATGCACCTCGCGAAGATCCTGTTCGGACTGATAATAATTGCGCCAGCGCAGATCATAGGCGACGCGTTCGCCCGCCGTATCGACCGCGATCATCTGGCGCATCGGCGTCATCTCGCTTTCCAGGGTTTGCCCCTGAAGGCGCACGCCCAGATCAAACTCGCCATCCAGAAAGAAGGTCGCGCCGCCCGCGGCTTCTATCTCGTCCAGTCCGCCATGCGCCTCGAAGCTGCGCAGCAGCGTGTCGCGGGCCGATTGCGCGGCGGCGGCGGCCGGCGACAATACGATCAGCAGAGCCAGCGCGGCGCGCATGGCCTGATTAATACAACGCATCAAACAATCCCCTTGGCGTCCCTCGCCATCCCTTGCCACTCTAGCCGGTACGGCGCGCGGTGCGAACATACAAGCCTGTTAGCGGTTTCAGACATTGCTGAATACAGCCCGCGCCCTTAATTGATCGGCCCATGGCCGCGCCCCTTCTCTCTCTCCAGGACATCCATCTGCGATATGGCCGCGACGAATTGTTCGCGGGCGCGGACATGCAGGTCTTCGAACGCGACCGCCTTTGCCTTGTCGGGCGTAATGGCTCGGGCAAATCGACCCTGATGAAAATCGCCGCCGGGCTGGTGGAATCCGATAACGGGGAGCGCGTCGTCGGCAATGAGGCGACGCTGCGCTATCTGGAGCAGGAGCCGGATTTCAGCGGCTTTGCCTCCACCTATGAATATGCCGCCGCCGGTCTGACGGCGGGCGACGAAGCCTGGAAGGCCCGCGCCCTGCTGGAAGAGCTGGGCCTGACCGGCGACGAGGACCCGGCGCGGCTGTCCGGCGGAGAAGCCCGGCGCGCCGCCCTGGCCCGCGCCATGGCGCCGGAGCCCGACATCCTGCTTCTGGACGAGCCGACCAACCATCTGGACCTGCCCGCCATTGCCTGGCTGGAGGATCGCCTGAAACGGACAAAGTCCGCCCTTGTCCTGATCAGCCATGACCGCCGCTTCCTGCAGACCCTGACAAAACGCACGCTGTGGATCGACCGCGGCGTGACGCGGGACCTCAATCGCGGCTTCGAGGCGTTCGAAGCCTGGCGGGATGAGACGCTGGAGGCCGAGGCGCTGGACGCCCACAAGCTGGACCGCAAGATCGCCGCGGAAGAAGACTGGGTCCGCTACGGCGTCACCGCCCGGCGCAAGCGCAATGTTCGCCGCATGAAAGAGCTTCAGGGCCTGCGCCAGCAACGCAAGGAGGCGCGGCGCACGCCCGGCTCCGTCACCATGGAAGCCGCCGAAGCCGGCAAGAGCGGCAAGCGGGTGATCGAGGCGGAGACCATCTCCAAGACCTATGACGGCCGACCCGTGGTCGATGAATTTTCCACCCGCATCCTGCGCGGCGACCGCATCGGCTTTGCCGGCCCCAACGGCGCAGGAAAGACGACGCTGCTCAACATGCTGATCGGCGAACTGGCGCCCGATAGCGGCGAGGTGACGATGGGCGCCAATCTGGAGCGGGTGACTCTGGACCAGCGCCGCGCCGCCCTGAAGGAAGACCAGCGCGTGGCGGACGCCCTGACCGGCGGCGACAGCGATCAGGTCATGGTGGGCGGCAAGCCGCGCCATGTTGTTTCCTACATGAAGGATTTCCTGTTCCCGGCGGACCGCGCGCGCCAGCCCGTCTCCGCCCTCTCCGGCGGCGAACGCGGCCGTCTGGCGTTGGCTATTGCGCTGGCGCGGCCCTCCAATTTGCTGGTGCTGGACGAACCGACCAATGATCTGGATCTGGAAACGCTGGATCTGCTTGAGGAAGTCCTGAACGATTATGCGGGCACGGTCCTGCTGGTCAGCCATGACCGGGATTTCCTCGACCGCACCGTAACCAGCCTGATCGCCCCCGATCCGGACCGCCCCGGGCGCTGGACCGAATATGCCGGCGGCTATTCCGACATGCTGGCCCAACGCGGCGGCGACGCCGGCATGACCGCCCTGACCCGCGATCCTTCAGGCCGCGCAGCGTCAAAATCACCGGACGCGTCCGCGCCCGCCCGCGCCACAAAGGCCAAGCTGAGCAATAAGGAGCGCTACGCCCTGAAGGAGCTGCCGGGCAAGATGGAGGCGGCTCAAACCAAAATCGGCAAGCTTCAGGAGGCCCTGGGCGCGCCAGACCTTTATTCCAGCGATCCGGAGGGCTTTCATGCCCTGACCGAGGCGCTGGAAAAATGCCAGACCGAGCTCGACCGGATGGAAGAGGAATGGCTGGCCGCCGAGATGCGGCGCGAAGAAGTCGAGGCGGACTGAGTCGCACGCTGTGCAGTTCGCCGGGCGCGCCCGGAACAGGCGTTATATCTAGTAATATTTCCCGCGCCGCGATTGTATTCAGCCCCCGCCGCCGGGCAAATCGCCGCAATCGCCCGGCCTGCCGCCAATAGCGCGAAATCACGCATGAGAATTAGGCGCGGCGACCATCCTTTTACCAAGGAATTGCCCGCCAGATCGCCAGAAATCGCCGCATTCGATGCGTTTTTCTGCCCATGAACAACTGTCGAAACCACGACGCTTTTTCCGATTTCGGAAAGGAGTCCCGGATGGCCATGGGCAATAATATCGCTCATACGCTTAATCACAGCCCGTTCGCGCGGCGTTTGCAGAACTGTGGCGGCATGGCCGACGCGGATCTGGGCGCGCTGGACGGCATCCATCAGGATCTCGTTCGCCTCGGCAAGGGAGAGACCCTTGCCACGGCCGGCCATGCGCCCGACCGCATCCTGGTTATCGAGGATGGCTGGGCGTTCCGTTTTCAGCTTCTGGATGATGGCGGCCGCCAGATCACCGAGATTCTGGCGCCCGGCGACATGCTGAACTGCGAGGCGCTGTCGCGCCTGTCGCCCGGCCATGCGGCGGAGGCCCTGACCCCTGTGACGATGCGCGCCTTTCAGGCGCAGGAATTCCTGAAGACCGTCCAGACGACGCCGGGCATCGCCGCGGCGCTGTGGTGGAGCGAATTCCAGATCGACAACATGCTGCGCGAGCAGATCACGCGCCTTGGCCGCCGCGACGCGCAGAGCCGCATTGCGCACTTCTTCCTTGAGCTGCTGATGAGGGCGCGCTGCGCGGGCGTCATCCGCGGCGGAATGATCGAGGCGCCGCTGAGCCAGTCTCACCTGGCCGACCTGCTGGGCCTGACGCCGGTTCATGTCTCGCGCACGCTGCGCCGGTTGAACGGCATGGTGAAATGGACCCGCCGCTCTGTCTGCGTGACCGATGAGGACGCCCTGTGCCGTGTGGCGGGCTTCGATGCGGCCTATCTCAACCTGCAGAACTACGCGAAATACCGCATGCGCGGTCAGCAGGCCGTGGCGGAATAGGCGCCCTTCGGATCCGGCATATGAAAAGGCCGTCCCGGATGTTCCCGGGACGGCCTTTCTTCTGGATGGCGTGTCGCCCTAGCGTTGGTCGGCCAGCGCCTGGACGATCAGTTGCGTGGCGGCCTGCACCAGCAGGACTTCGCCATCGACCTGCGCGTAATAATGGCCGCGGGGCGGCGGCGCGTAGCCATAGCGCTGGTAATCGCGGATCACGCGGTAATTGACATCGTCGCGCAGATACTGGCCTTCGCGAATACCGTCGCGGAAGCCTTTTTCATAGGCGCGGCGTTCCTCGTGATAATCGTCACGGTCGTAGCGATCATAGCGGTCGCGGTCATAGCGGGCGTCGCGATCGCACCAGCCTTTCTTGGCGTGGCCCGGCGGGCAGTGCGACGGATCGGCGAACGCGGCGGCCGGGGCGGCCAGCAGCGCGCCCGCGCCGGCGGCGATCAGAATGGGTTTCAGGGCTTTCATGGCAGCCTCCTTGAGTTAATCCCTCGGCGGGAGAACGGCTGCCGCTAAAGCGGGTTCCGGCGCGGCTTAGGCGCTGGCGGGGTGATTTGGCGCCGGAAATAAGGCGGGCGGCGCACAAACCGCGCGCCGCCCGCTGTTTTTTTCGGCTTTCCGAAGAAAAAGCCTATTTGGCGCCTTCGGCGGCGTCTTCCACGGCGTCGCCGGCGGATTCCACGTCACGGCCCGCGCCGGCGATGGTGTTGCAGGCGGTCAGGGTGAGGGCCATCAGACCGGCCAGGATGATTGCGAACTTTTTCATGATCTCGAAAAACTCCCGATTCCCCGTCGTGCCGGGGGTGTGAATGAAGGCGGTCAGGATAGCCCGCCCGGCGGATAAGAGAAGCGAAACTTCGCCTTGACCGGCGGAAATCCCTGCCGCTAGGTCGGCGGTCACGCGAAACGGCGGGCGGCAGGGGCAAGACATGGCGCGGACACTGGATTTCATCGTCTATGGCGTTCCGCGCAGCGGCACCTCGGCGCTGGGCCACGCGATCAATCTGGGGCCGGAGATCTTCTGCGGCCTGGAATATTTCCCCCTGTGGCATGATTTCGAGGGCGTGGACGTTCCCGCCGCCTTCCTGAACGCGGTCCCGCGCACCGACGCGGACAAGGCGGAGGCCAGCCGCAAGGTGCTGCGCCAGAAGCTGCGCGCGGGCGCGGTGAAACGCTATGGCGACAAGAATCCGCGCTTCTACCTGACGCTGGACGCGGTGAACCGGGCCAATGACGGGCCGGCCAATGTGTTCCTGCACCGCCCGGCGCGGGAGACCTGCGAATCCTGGACGCGGCGGGCGCAGGATCCGGAGACACCGTGGCGCAGCGGCGAGAGCGGGATCTACGCCATCGCCGAGAGCGTCTTCGCGCTGGCCGAGGCGTTCCACCCGGACCGCGACACGCTGGTCGCGGACTACCAGACGCTGTTCTTTGGCGACGAGGGCGCCATGCGGCGCGTGGTGGGCGCCATCGCCGGGCCGCCGCCGCATGACTTCCCCTACCCCGCATTCAAGAAGCAGTTTTTCGACCAGGAGAAATTCCGCAATCGCGCCGGGGCGCCGCGCGAGGCGGAAGCGGCGCTGATCGAGGCGCTGGGCCTTGGCGCGATCGACGCGGCCATCGCGGCGCGGGGCGTGGCGCCGGCGCGGGATTTCTACGCGGAGATCTATGGCGCGCTGGCCCCGGCGGCGGCGCAGCTGGGCGCGCGGCTGGCGGAGACGCTGCCGGGCCTGCCCGCCGAAGAACAGGCCTTCTTCCGCAACTGGAAGATGATGATGCTGCGCGGCGCCTATCGCAGCGACATCGCCCGCATGGCGGCCAGCGGCGTGGCGGCGGTCGAAGCGCCGAAACCGGGCGGCTGACGAAAGCGCGGATTCCCTGCAACCGCGCGGAACGTGGACAAGATTTAATCGCCCGGCGTCTTGAGCCGATTCCACGCTGCGGCGATGATTGGTTTCGGGGACGGGGCTCGAGGAGAGCGAGCAGGTTTTTGTCATGTCGCAGGAAGCATCCAGAGTCGTCGCCTTTACCGCCATGGGCGCGGCGGTCGCCGTCTTCGCCGCGCTGATCGCCAGCCTGGCGGCGCTGGCCGCCGTGGTGTCGCTGGGCGAGCGCGCATCCGCCGCCTTCGGCGGCGGATTCGCG
>NZ_JACESD010000072.1:0-11345 GCF_013911995.1 Euryhalocaulis sp. | reverse complement strand
ACGGTAGGCGGTCTTGGGCTCGGGGCCATCCTGATCGTTGCGCTGCAGGACCGCGAACCTGTCGATGGTCCGCAAGAGCTCTATTCCACAGAGCGCATTCAGGAAGCCGAAGGCCTGTCGCGCCTCCCGGCGGATTACACGGATGTGCCGCAGCTCGGCCCGCCACTGCCTGGCGAGCTCGGACGGCCGATCCTGTCGGCTCAGCAGCGCGGCGAGCCGGTCCCCTCACCAGTTGTCACCACCCCGGTCGCCGATCCGGAGGAACAGCGCCGCGCCCAGGAAATGGAAGCGGCTCGCCTCAGCCAACTCTTCGCCGATGCCAACACCACCGTTCGGGAACCATCGCCAACCACGCAAGTGGCTGCCGCTCCGCCCACCGCCGAGTCATTCTTTCCCGCCAATACGGCTTCCGCCGCGCCGGACGCGACGGAACGGCGCGAGGCGTTTCTCGACGAACCTGCCGATCGCCGCACGACGAGTACTGACCGGCCTACCGATCCGCCGAGCCCCTATGTCGTCCAGGCCGGCGCGGTCATTCCGGCGGCGCTTATTACCGGCCTGCGCTCCGATCTTCCCGGCCAGATTACCGCCCAGGTGACATCCCATGTCTATGACAGTCCGACCGGGCGTTTCCTGCTGATCCCGCAAGGCTCGCGCCTCATCGGCGAGTATGACAGCCGCGTCGCCTTCGGGCAGAGCCGGGTGCTCTTTGCCTGGACCCGGCTGATTCTGCCCAACGGCCGCTCCATCACTCTTGAACGCCAGCCCGGCGCCGACGAAGCCGGCTACGCCGGGCTCGAAGATGGCGTCGATCATCATTGGGGACGTCTGTTCATGGCGGCCGGGCTCGCCACCTTCCTGAATATCGGGGTGGAGCTTGGCGCCGACGATGATGACGATATCGCGCGCGCCATTCGTGAGGGGACACAGGATACCGTCGGCCGCGCCGGCGACGAAATTGTCCGCCGTCAGATTTCAATTCCGCCGACCCTGACCGTTCGACCGGGCTTCCCGGTGCGCGTGATGGTCACCCGCGATCTCATTCTCGAACCCTACCGGAGCTGAAGCATGACCAAGCTGAAACTCGGGACAATTCCCGACGACAAACCCGTCAAACTGAACATCGAACTGCCCGCCGACATCCATCGCGATCTCGTTGCCTATGCTGACGCTCTGGCTCGTGAAACCGGACAGAAGAATGAACCGGCCAAACTTATCGCGCCCATGTTGGCGCGCTTCATGGCGACGGATCGGGGATTTGCAAAGGCGCGCAAAGACAGCGGCCGTCGCGTCACACCGCGCGTTGATGGCCCATCACGAAGCAGCGGTGCATGACATCTGACGCGCCATGCTCAGCAAACGGCGGAGTGCTGGATTATCGTTCCGCTGAGACCAGACCGCACTATAAGGAATAACTTCGCCGGCCATCGGACGATAAGAAACACCAGGGAGCCGCGCTACTGTCATCGCCTCGCTAACGATCGTGAGCCCGCGTCCCGCCGCCACCAGCGACAGGAGATTGTCCCGACCGATCCGCTGAACCACGATCTCAGGATGACAGCCGAGACAAGCGAACCGCTGCACTAGGTATTTATGAATTTCTTTGCCAGACGTTGCTTCGCCGACAATGAACCGTGCATCGATCAAATCCGACCAGTCGAGCTCGCTATTGGCGGCCAATACGTGATCATCAGGTAGTGCGACAAAGACCCGTTCAGACCACAGAGCTGTAGTCTCACAGTCACGCCACCGTTGTATTCCGGTGATGAACGCCACATCCAAACCAAGCCGTCGTACCGCTGAGACATGTTCAGTCGGATTGCCATCGATGAGGTCGATCATGACGGTAGCATAGTTGCTTCCATAGGTTCGCAGCAAGTTCGCGAGAAATCCCGAAGCAATCGATGAGAAAATACCGACCTTGATCCGACCTACCTCACAACGTCCGACCGCCGAAACATCTCGAACGCCATCCTCGAGTTGCTGAAGGATGATCCGTGTACGTTTCAAAAAGTGCTCGCCAGCAATTGTCAAACAAACTCCGCCGACCTGTCGATGAAAAAGCGAGGCGCCGAGCCTATCCTCAAGATCACGAACTGCGCGGCTTATTGTCGATTCCTGCACCTTCAAGGCAATGCTTGCACGACGAAGACTTCCGTTTTCAACTGCGCCAATGAAGTAACGCAAGTGGCGGATTTCGACACCGCGTAGGGTCTGCAAATCTGAGATATCAGTCATTGTCGTGCTGTTCGCCGCAACGCTTGTCGCGCGCTAGACCTCTAAGTTGTCAAAGCGTGTTAGCAATTGCTTTGCCCTCACGATGAGTGATTTTACGATATCCGCAGCTCCGGGCGTGTCGTGAACAAGTCCTATCGCCTCACCGACGAACGGCGCTGCAATTGTTGCATCTCCCGATTCCTGCGCATGAGCCCAAGATGCGACTTCATGCTCGATCACTGCCTGAAGTTGATCTTCGCGACCATGCCAACGCTGGACGAACTCGTTAGACAGGACGCGCCCTGTGTAGCGCTCTGACCATTCGATTTTGCGCGCGATATCAACGACGCGGGTGCGTAATGTCGCGTCGCCATCAGCGCCAATTGCGGCCGCCATGATTTTCCGATGCGCGAGAGCTTCTGCAGTCGCCCAAAATCGCGTGCCCACGACTACGCCGTCTGCGCCGAGCATCAAGGAGGCAGCCAAACCACGACCGTCCGCTATTCCGCCCGCAGCGCATAACGCAGCCGCGCTACCCGTTCGCGCAATTTCATCCGCAATCTCAGGAACAAGCGCCATAGTACCACGTGTTTCGCCATGTCCGCCGGCTTCAGCCCCTTGCGCGACGATAACATCGGCCCCCACTTCGATTGCACGCTTGGCGTCTCGAAGGGTCTGGACTTGGCATACAAGCGGAACGCCGGCCTTTCTCACCTTTTCTGAAAAGGTCGCTGGATCGCCGAAGGATAGGAAAATGGCCGCTGCGCCGAGCTCAAGCGCTTGATCAAGCAATTCTGGTTGTCTCGCCAGCGCCCATGTGATGAAGCCGCAACCGACGCGACTTCCGTTGGCGATGGCGAACTGCTCATCGATCCACGCCGCATCGCCATAGCCGCCGCCGATCATACCGAGCGCCCCGGCGTCGGACACAGCCTTGGCCAAGGCCCCGCCCGCAGCAAAAGCCATGGGCGCCTGGATCAGGGGATGGACGATATCGAGGCGCTCGGTCAGACGTGTCTTCATCTCGTCTGCTTCCGGAACTCCGGGACTGGCAGGCCACCAATTCCCCAGTTCTCCAGTTCCATCTCATCAATCACTACCACTGTCGTGGCGGGGCTTTTTCCCAGAACCTCGCTCAAGAGGTCCGTTACACCCTTTATGAGCTGCGCTTTCTCCTCGGATGACGGTCCATTGCCATCCGGTCCGCCTTCGCGGGTGACCTTGATATTGACGTACGGCATTGTTCAATCCTTGCGTGAGATGTATGTGAAGACTTTCGTGACGATCCGCCATTCGGTGCCGTCCCGGATAAGGGTCAGAAAATCTAGATAGTCCCGGCCCATCATGCGCATCCGCGCCGTTACGCGGGCCAGCCGGTCGCCTCCAAATGCGATCTCCAGCACGGCTTCGTCGCGCGGCTCGCCCTGCTTTGCAGGTGGCTCGCGTTTGTCGACGCGGGCCATATAGCTATCGAGATCGAGGTAAAGTTCGTCACCTTCGGTCGCGCAGACATATGCGAGATGCGGGTGAAAGACGCGGCGCAGCGCGGTGCTGTCGGCGTGATGCAGCCCTTCAAAATACGACTTCATCAGCCTGGACACCGCTATGTGATCCTCGGACGTCATTGGATCAATCCTTCCGCGCGCATGGCAGCTTGGGCTGCGGGTCGATCGAAGACGCGGGACACAAACGCAGAAAGCCTTGGCCATCTCGCCAGATCGATACCCGTGAAATTCGCCCAGTTCGCAACGACGAAGAGGTAGGCATCAGCGATAGTAAACGACTCTTCCATCTGATGCTTCTCGCCATCCGCGAGCGAAGCTTCGACATGATCGAATTTCTTCGCCACGGCCTCTCGCGCCGCAGACTTTTCCGGTTCGGTCGAATCATCACGAAATAAAGGTCCGAATGCCTTGTGCAGTTCGGAGGAAACGAAGGTAAGTTGTTCGAGCATACGTGCGCGCGCGAATGTTCCGATCTTCGGCGCGAGCTCGGCGGTTGTCGCGCCATCAGCCAGGTACTGCAATATCGCTGGCCCCTCTGTGAGGACTTGACCGTCATCAAGTTGTAGCGCTGGCACATAACCCTTGGGATTAATCTTCCGATAGTCGTTCCCGTTGGCTGTTTGTCCGCTCACGGTGTCAACGAGCTCGATTTCGAACGAACGTCCGATCTCATGCAAAATGAGGTGACTCGCCAGCGAGCAGGCACCAGGCTTGTAGAACAGTTTCATGGTGTATCGATCTCCTATGGTGTTCGATACGAGGGTAGATGACGGTTTCGGTTTCCATTGACAACATGATAACCAATGGTTACCTCAATAATTGACTTACTCAACGGAAACTTGGTAACCGCCATGGCTCTCAAGATGAGGCGCAATCGAAGCCCCGAACCGCCGGAGCCCTGCATGCTGACGGAATGCATGGCGGTGATCGCGGGGGCTTGGGCGCCGAATGTGATCTGGTCGCTGCGCGCCGGCCCCCGGCGTTTCAGTGAGCTTCGGGCCGATATCCCGCCCATTTCGGCCAAAGTGCTTTCGGCTCGCTTGTCGGAACTGGAAGAAAGGGGCGTGCTCATTCGTCACGTGAGGCGGACCTCGCCACCATCGACGGAGTATGAGCTAACGCCCTTGGGTCTTGAGTTGATCCCGGCACTCGACGCAATTGTTCAAGTGGGACACCGACTGAAAGCCCTTCAGTCTTCCAGTTATGGGTAGGTGCCCGCGCTTTGAGCCTGCGCAAGTCTTTCAGGAACCCCCGATTCGACGTCGAACTTGGCCAAGGCAAATTTAGCGTCCGATCCCAAAAGTACATAAGCTTCCAAGTAAGTGCGTTGGCGGACAAACAATGTCTGGCGTCAGTGCCCTGCAGGGAGCATTAGCGATTTGAGTAATGGAGGAATTTAGTTCATCGGAGCAGTTATCGAGCGAAGGTGAACGCTTCGCCCAGCACGAAGCTTAGTGAGCGCAATGCGTCGTCCGAAAGCTGCGTCGCTCGGACGTGGGAGATTCAACGCTATGAAACATATGGAGAAAATGGCGCACCCACCAGGATTCGAACCTGGGGCCTTCGCCTTCGGAGGGCGACGCTCTATCCAGCTGAGCTATGGGTGCTTACCGTGTCGCAACTGCTTACGCAGTGCTTACGTGAATTTTTCGCGAGTTGAAAGATCAGAACGAGAGTCTCGCAAATCCTTGTTCCTATAGGCCTTTTTCGTCTCCTCTTTTTCACCTACCCTGTTGACATCTGCCTTCGGAGGGCAGCGCTCTATCCAGCTGAGCTATAGGCGCCTAATGAAGCGTCGCGGAACCTAGTCGGCTCAGCCGCTCGCCGCAATGCCGCTTTGCGCCTGACGGGCGCCAGCAGGGATCGATTTGGATGACCGCCAGACTTGAACCCCCGGAGGGGCCGGTTCCCGCGAACTGGCACGAGACCTTCTTTGACGGCCTGATGAACGCCTTCTGGCTGGGCGCGGTGCCGGAGGAGCAGACAGAGGCCGAGGCCGAATTCCTGATGACGCAACTCCGGCTGCCGCCGGGCGCGCGGGTGCTGGACCTTGGCTGCGGCGCCGGGCGGATGTGTCTGGCGCTGGCGGCGCGGGGATGCGCGGCGACCGGGCTGGACATTTCCGATGATTTCCTTGGCAGGGCGCGCGCGGCCGCCCCTGAAGGCGCGGACCTGACCTGGCTGAAACAGTCTCTGGCCGATCCGGACCTGCCCGCCGCCGCGTTCGAGGGCGCCTTCATGCTGGGCAATTCCTTTCCCTATATGCCGCCGGAGGACACCGCGCGAATGCTCATCGCCATCGGGCGCGCCCTGACGCCGGGAGGCCGGCTGTGCCTGAACACCGCCGCGGCGGCGGAGTGTTTCTGGCCGCATTTCGAGGCGGAGGGCGATTATACCGCAGGCGGGGTGCGCCTGCGCATCGCGCACCGTTTCGACCCGGTCGAAGGCGCGGTTCTGACCCGGTTCGAAGCCAGCGACGGCGAAACGGCCGAGACCCGCGACGGCGTGCAATACATCCATACGATCCGCGAGATCGCCGGCATGCTGGCCCAGGCCGGCCTGACGGTCACCGGCCTTTTTGCGGAAGCCGACGGCGCGGTCTGGGAGCCGGGCGACCCGCACGTCTATATCATTGCGCAGCGGCAGTAGCGTCCGCCTCCAGAGGCTTTTCCGTCCAGACCAGAAAGACGGACGGCAGCGCGAGAGCGTAAAGGAAAGCGCCCCACAGGATCGCGTTCCAGTGACCCTTGGCGTCAGGAGTCCAGAGCCTGACCGTCTCACCCGCATCGCCGGCGGCAATGTATAGATAGGTCAACATGAAGAACGTCATCGCACAGAAGACGCGATAGCTTCGTTTGAAAGCGCGATTGCGGATTTGCAGCTCCCTTTCGTCCAGCCCCGCCTCGCCTTTCACGAGGCGGTGGAAATAGCTGCGCGAGAGAACGGCGAATCCGATGACGGACAAAACGATCAGGCACAGCCCGGTCAACGCGGCCGGCCCGAACCCCTGGCGGGGCAGAATTCCCCACAGAACGGCCCCGGCCGGATAACAGGCGAGCGTGATGACAGAAGCCACTCTGAGGCGGAAGATCGACCCTGGCGTCTGCTGTTCAAATCCGGATGTGGAAGAGGCCATCACGTGTCTCCTTTGGCGGCTTTGTACATCTCCGATAGCGGTTTGAACGGGCGCAGGGAGAACAGCGCCTCCACCGGCAGCTCGAAAAACTCCGCCAGCTTCAGCGCCAGCTCCAGCGAGGGGTTGTAATCGCCCCGCTCCAGATAGCCGATGGTCTGGAAGTTCACCCCCACCGCGTCCGCCAGTTCCTTGCGGGACAGGCCGCGTTCGGCGCGCATCATGGAGATGCGGTTATAGGTGACGCTCATCCCTGCCGCCCCGCGCCGGCGGCCGCCTCGCCCGCGTCGCGCTCCAGCGGTTTCATCGTGACGCCCAGGAACAGGGTCGGCAGGAAGGCGCCGATATAGAGCGCGCTCAGGAATTGCAGAAACATGGCGTAGCCGGCCTGCGCGATCTCCACCGGGTCGGTCGTCTCTTCAAACAGGAAGACGTCCCAGTTCATGCCGACCACTGCGCTACAGGCGAACAGAATGGCGATATAGCCCGCCGTATAGGCCAGGCGCGCCTTGTCGCGCTGAAACTCGTCGCCGCAGCGCGACCTGACACCCATGTTCAGGGCGCGCTGGATGAAATCGCCCCGGAAATGGAAGATCAGGCCGTACGCGATCAGGAACGCCCAGGATCCGGCGATGATCAGCATGCCCGCTGTCCGGTCCTCCGCATAGAAAGCGGTGAACGCGCCGAAGATATGAAACGCGATCCCGAAGACGGGGAATAGCCGCGCGAGCCAGAGGCCGGTGGATGTCATTGGTTTCGCTCCTCAAAATCGCCATCTATGCGTGACAAATAAAATGGCACTTGCATCGTTATGTTGTATATGTATAACATTATGTCAGTGGGATCAAGCGCTCGATATCGAGCATGGGAGTAAATTTTATGCGTAAGGCAGTTTTGGGCGCGATCGGCGCGGCCGTGACAATCATCATGGGAGGCGCGGCGCACGCCGAACCCGCCATCTGGAAAGCCAGCGACTCAGACAGCGAAATCTGGCTGTTCGGGTCGGTGCATCTTTTGAACGAGGATTCGGTCTGGCGGACCGATATTCTGGAGACGGCGCTGAGCGAGGCCGATCTGTTCTATTATGAAGTGCCGCTGGACGCCGAAGCGCAGGCGGAAATCCAGGCGCTGGTGCAACAGCGCGGCCTGAACGGCGAAGGCGAGACCCTGAATGGTTATCTGACCGATGAGCAGGCCGCCCTTCTGGAGGAGATCGCCCCCAGCGTCGGCCTCACCGCCGCGCAGATGCAGCCGATGAAGCCCTGGCTGGCCAATCTGACGCTGGGCGTCATGGCCATCCAGAAGGCCGGCTACAATCCGCAATCGGGCGTGGAGATGAAGCTGATTGCCGAGACGCCGGACGCGCGCGAGCGTTTTCTTGAGACCCCGGAGGAGCAGATCATGATCCTGTCCGGCGGGAGCGACGAAGTACAGGCGGGCGCCCTTCAGGCCACGCTTGAGCAGCTGCGCGACGATCCCGATCTGTTCGACCGCATGGTCGCGGCCTGGGAAAATGGCGACGCCGAGGCGCTGGACACGCTGATGGTGGATTCGATGAAAGACGTCGACCCGGCCATTTATGAAGCCCTGATCGTGCGCCGCAACGCGGCCTGGGTGGAGGACATCAAGGCGCTGATGGAGGGCGATGAAGACGCCCTTGTCACGGTCGGCGCCGGCCACCTGGTGGGCGAAGGCGGCGTCCCGGCGCTGCTGCAGGCCGAGGGCTACACGGTCGAACGGGTGCAATAGCCCGCTTTCCCTTCCCGACCCCTGACACAGGGCGGAGCCGCAAAACGCGCTCCGCCCTTTCTTTTTTGACAGTTCAGACCCGCCCGCGCCTTCATTCCGCCGCCGGGCGCGATACATTAGGCGGTTCATGGATAGCGCCGCCTATATTCTCCTGCTCGGCTCCGGCCTTGTGGTCCTCGCCATCGCCGCCGCCGCGGCGACCGGGCGGATCGGCGCGCCCATCCTGCTGGTCTTTCTGGCGCTCGGCATGCTGGCCGGGGAGGAAGGACCGGGCGGGATCGCCTTCGAGAATTACGAGCTGGCCTATCTGTTCGGCGGGCTGGCGCTGGCCATCATCCTGTTTGACGGCGGTGCCCGCACCAGCCGCCGCATTTTCCGGCTGGCCGCCAAACCGGCCGGGGCGCTGGCCACGGTCGGCGTCGCCCTGACCGCCGGGCTGACCGGCGCGTTCGCCGCATGGCTGTTCGGCTTCGGCTGGGTGGAGGCGGGCTTGCTGGGCGCCATTGTCGCCTCCACGGACGCGGCGGCGGTCTTCTCTCTGCTGGGCGGGCGGGGCCTGCGCGTCGCCCCGCGCGTGGCGGCGACGCTGGAGGCCGAATCCGGCCTCAACGACCCCATCGCGGTGTTTCTGGTTCTGGCCTTCGTTTCCGTCCTCACCGGCACGGCGCCGGACACCTGGTATGGCTGGGTGCTGTCGGTCAGCTGGCAGGCGGCGGGCGGCGCGGTAATCGGCATGGCGTCCGGCTGGCTGATTCTGGCCGCGCAGAAGCGCCTGAACATGGCCCGGGGCCTGTACCCCATCTTCGCGCTGGCCGGCGGCATCGCCGCGTTCGGCTTTGCCCAGTCGCTCTCCGCATCGGGCTTTCTGGCAGTCTATCTGGCGGGCGTGGTCTACGGCAATGGCGACCGGAGGGAGGCCGACGCCGTCGCCTCCGCGCTGGACGGGTTCGCATGGCTGGCCCAGATCGGCATGTTCCTGATGCTGGGCATGCTGGTCTTCCCCAGCCACCTGATCGCGGTGGCGCCCGGCGCGCTGGCCATCGCCGCCTTCCTGATCCTGGTCGCCCGCCCGCTTGCGGTTTTCCTGTCGCTGATCCCGTTCCGCTTCCTGCCGCGGGAACGCGCCTTCGTTTCCTGGACCGGACTGCGCGGCGCGGTGCCGATCTTCCTCGGCGTCATTCCGGTTCTGGCCGGGGTGGAAAACGCCAATCTGTATTTCTCCATCGCCTTTGCCGTGGTTCTCGTCTCCTTGCTGGTGCAGGGCTGGACCATCCCGCTGGCCGCCCGCCTGACCGGCGTGATCGAAGACCGCCCCGGATCGGAGGAGCGCCGTCACCGCGCGGTCTGGCGCTCTCCCCGCACTTGGGCGGGGCTGGCCGCGGCCAGCGCGGCCATGGTTTCAACGGTCTGGATTGCCCGCGTCGCCGAACCGACGGGGCCGGTGACCATCGCTCCGGCGACCGTGGACGAATTGCGCGCAGCGCTTTCCGCCGACAGCCCCGGCGGGGCGGAGCTGGTGGCCGATTTTCCGCCGGACTTCGATCAGATAGAGGACGTCGACACCCGCAAGCGCCTGTTCCTGCAGACGCTGGAGCCGCTGATCCGCGCCGGGAACGCGCAGGTTCTGGACGACCGCGCCGCCATCGAGAACTGGATGAGCGCGGAGCTGGAGGGCCGCCGCCTGACCCTCTCCGAACAGGCCCATCGCGACCTGCTGGCCCGGCGTTACAACACCCCCTATTCCGACCTAGAGGAAATGCTGCGCCGCGCCGATGTCATCCCGCCCTCGCTGGCCATGGCGCAGGCCGTGCTGGCCACGGGCTGGGGCACGTCCGACGCGGTGCTTCAGCGGAACGCCCTGTTCGGCCGCCGCCCGGACACGCCCGAAACGGGCGAGGAACGCCCCTTGCAGTTCGAGACGCTGTACGATTCCGTCTGGGATTACATGCGGGCGCTCAATTCCCGGCCAGAATATTCGGCGCTGCGCGAAGCGCGGGAGTCCGTGCGCTCATCCAATGTCTATCCGCGCGGCGACGCCATGGCCCGCTATATCGGCCCCTATGCCCAAAGCGGCGAAGCCTATGTGGCGCAGGTTCAGGCGGTCATCGAATCCAACGAGCTGACGCGCTTCGATCAGCCGGCGGAATCTTCGGAAGAATCTCCGCCGTCGCTGGATTCGCCCCGGCTATAGGTCAGGGCCATGAAGACGTCTTCCAGGTCGGCTTCCTCGGTGCGCAGATCCTCGATTGTCAGGCCGCCCGACTTGGCCTTCTCGATCAGCTCGGTCACGGACTGCTTGCCGAAGCGGTAGGTGATGGCCAGGCTCCCGTCCTCGCGGATTTCCGCGTCGTTCCCGGCCAGCGAGTCCGGCACGGCGTTCAGCGGCTCCACCGGCTGGATGACCAGCGTCTTGCGGTCGACGCGCTTGAGGATCTGGTTCTTCGGCTCGTGGGCCACGACCTCGCCCTCATGGATGATGGCGATATCGTCGCAAAGCTCCTCGGCCTCTTCGAGGTAATGGGTGGTCAGGACGATGGTCGCGCCCTGCTCATGCAGGCGGCGGACATTCTCCCACAGCTGGCGGCGCAGCTCGATATCCACGCCCGCTGTGGGCTCGTCCAGCACCAGCACGGGCGGCGAATGGACCAGCGCCTTGGCGACCAGCAGCCGCCGCTTCATGCCGCCCGAAAGCTGCCGCACATAGGCGTCCCGCTTGTCGGCCAGCCCCACCATGTCGAGAA
>NZ_JACESD010000071.1:0-11417 GCF_013911995.1 Euryhalocaulis sp. | reverse complement strand
TCACCACGCGATAGCCCAGCGCATTTCCCACCATCGCCAGTCCGATCCCGGTATTGCCCGCCGTGCCCTCGACAATCGTCCCGCCGGGCTTGAGCAGCCCTTTCGCCTCCGCATCCCGGATGATGCCCAGCGCGGCGCGATCCTTGATCGACTGGCCGGGATTGAGGAACTCGCACTTGCCCAGGATCTCACACCCCGTCTCTTCGGAGGCGCGCTTGAGGCGCAATAGCGGGGTGTCGCCAATCAGGTCGATAACGGACGGATTTACGGTCATTTGTGCGGATTACTCTCTGCAGAAAGGGGCGGAACCATAGTGACGTTAGGAACGCTCTAGCAGCGGTGCAAGACGCGCCTTGTCCCGCCTGGCGCCCGGGCTAGTTCAAAACGCAACGCGGTTACGACCCGGAGGCTGAGATATATGCGTATGGAAATGCTGTTGTCGGCGATTCTTCTTTCCCTTGTGGCTTGCGGCCAGGGACCTGCGAATGATCAGCCCGAAGGCGATAATGGCGAGCCGAGCGCCGCCAATCAGCCGGCGGAGGAAGCCGCAGAACAGACCACTGAAAACGGCGAAACGGCGGACCTGTTCGCGCCTTATGGCGAAGTGCTGGATTACACGGTCTTGCGGAAGGGAAAGCCGTTCGGCCATCACACGCTGACCTTCTCTGAAGAGGACGGCGACAAGATCGTGAAAGTCGATGCGCATCTGGAAGTGAATGTCGGCCCGTTCACGCCCTTCAAATACGATCATCAGGTGACGGAGCGCTGGCGCGATGGCCAGCTGCAATCGCTGGAAAGCACGACGCTGAAGGATGGCGAGAATCTGGAGCTTTCGGTCACGCGTGAAGGCGACAAGCTGATGATTGACGGCTCCGCCTATCAGGGCGAGGCGCCGGGCGATCTGATCCCCTCGACCTACTGGAACAAGGCGCTGGTCGAACAGGACCAGATGCTGAACACCGAAACCGGCGAGATCATGGATATTACCGTGACCGAGGAAGGCGCGGGAAGCGTGGAAGCCGCAGGGGCCAGCGTCGAGGCTCAGGAATATCTGCTGTCCAGCGAGCTGGACCTCTACATGTTCTATGAGGGCGAGAAGTGGGTGAAGCTGAAATTCACCGCCCGCGACCAGCCGATCGAGTACGTGCTCGAAGAAGGCTAGCCGGCCATTCCCGCGCTGCGCGTCATACTGGGAGACCAGCTTTCCCACGATGTCGCAGCGCTGGACGGGGCGGCCGACGATGATCTGGTCGTCATGGCGGAGGTGCGCGGCGAAGCCACCTATGTCCGCCACCACCAGAAAAAGATCGCCTTCATATTTTCCGCCATGCGCCACTTCGCCGCCGAGCTGCGGGAGAAGGGGCGGCAGGTTCGCTACTTCCACATCGAGGATGATGAAGACGGTCCCCACACCCTGCGCGCTGCGGCCCGCAAGGCCCTGGAGGAGGGCCGTTTCGACGAGATCGTCATAACCGAGCCGGGCGAGTGGCGTCTGGCCGAGGACTTACGCCGCTGGGAGGGCGATCTGGGCGTTCCCGTGCGCGTCGTGGCCGATGACCGGTTCGTCTGTGATCACGAGACATTCGAGGAATGGGCGGAGGGGCGCGACGACCTGCTGATGGAATCCTTCTACCGCATGATGCGGCGGAAGACCGGCCTGTTGATGGACGGGGACGAGCCCGAGGGCGGCCGCTGGAACTACGACAAGGAGAACCGGAAGCCCGCGCCTGGAGGCTATGAGCCGCCCAAACGGATCGATTTTCAGCCGGACGACATCACCAGCGGCGTCCTGACCACCGTCGCGGAGCGTTATGGCGACCATTTCGGGGCGTTGCAGCCGTTCCACATGGCTGTTACCCGCGCAGAGGCCCTGCGCGCCCTGAACGCCTTTATAGGGCGCGCGCTGCCGGAATTCGGCGACTATCAGGACGCGATGCTGGGCGGCGAGGCCTATCTCAACCACTCCCTTTTGTCGGCCTATATCAATGCGGGCCTGCTGGGCCCTGAGGAGGTCTGCGAGAAAGCCGAGGCTGCCTATCGCGCAGGCGGGGCGCCATTAAACGCTGTCGAGGGGTTCATCCGCCAGATTATCGGCTGGCGGGAATATATTCGCGGCGTCTATTGGCTCAAAGGACCGGATTACGCCAAGACCAACCACCTGAATGCATCCGGAAAGCTGCCGGACTTCTACTGGGATCCTGAGAAGACCGATATGGCCTGCGTGTCGGAAGCGGTGCGCCATACCCGGGATCACGCCTATTCACACCATATCCAGCGCCTGATGATCACCGGGAATTTCGCCCTGCTGGCAGGCGTGGAGCCGGCCGAGGTCAATGAGTGGTACCTGATCGTCTATTCCGACGCTTTTGAATGGGTGCAATTGCCGAACACGCACGGCATGGCCCTGTTCGCCGATGGCGGCGTGGTGGCTACGAAGCCCTATGCCGCTGGCGGAAACTACATCAACAAGATGAGCGACTACTGCAAAGGGTGCGCATATAGCGTGAAGGACAAAACCGGGGAAAAGGCATGTCCATTCAATTATTTATACTGGTATTTTCTGGACCGAAATGAAGACAGGCTGAAAGGCCTGCGCCGCCTTAATATGCCTTACAACACGCTTGGCAAATTCAGCGTCGAGCGCCGAAACGAAATCCGCGAAGACGCCGACCGCTTCCTGAAATCTATCGGCGTTCGCTAGGCGCGGATCAGTGAGAACTGGCCGACATTGATGCGCTCGGTGCGGAACCCGGCCTCGCAATAGGCGAGATAATAGTTCCAGAGCCGCCGGAAGCGTTCGTCGAAATCCAGGTCATGGGCGATTTCGTCCCAGACCCGCTCAAACCGGATCCGCCATTCGGCGAGCGTGTCGGCATAGTCGTGGCCAAACTCCAACGTGTTGTCCAGAAACAGCTCCGCCTTTGAAAACTCATCCTTCAGCTTCTCCACGCTCGGCAGCATGCCGCCGGGGAAAATATACTTCTGGATGAAGTCGACGCTCTTCTGGTAGCCGTCGAAAATCTCGTCCTTGATGGTAATGATCTGCAGGCCGGCCCGGCCGCCGGGCTTCAGGACCTCGGCGATTTTGCTGAAATAGGAATTCCAGTATTCCTGACCCACGGCTTCGAACATTTCGATGGACGCGACGGCGTCGAAACGGCCCTGAACGTCGCGGTAATCGGTATATTCGATATTCACCTTGTCGTTCAGCTGGCAGCGCTGCATGCGTTCCTGCGCAAAGGCCAGCTGTTCTTTGGAAATCGTGATGCCCGTGACCTTTGCCCCGCGTTCCTTGGCCGCGTATTCGGCAAAGCCGCCCCAGCCGCAGCCAATTTCCAGAACGTGATCGCCTTCCTTCAGCGCGATGCTGTCGGCCAGCGCGCGGTATTTATTGCGCTGCGCCGCTTCCAGATCCTGGCCTTCGTGCTCGTAGAGGGCGGAGGAATAAGTCATCGAAGGGTCCAGCCAGCGCGAATAGAACGCGTTGCCCAGATCGTAATGCGCGTGGATGTTTTTCTCCGCCTGACGCTTGCTGTTGGAGCGCGCCATGTGCTGCAGGCGCGTCAGCATATTGAACAGCCAGTTGGTGTTCAGGCCCGCTTCCCATTTCTCGAAATTGGCCGAGAACATCTGCAGCAGGCGCGGCAGGTCGCGCGTGGTCCAGTCACCGTCGATATAGCCTTCTGCAAAGCCCAGCGCGCCGCCCGTCAGAACCTTGCGCAGGCAGCGCCAGTCATGAATTTCCATCTCCGCCGCCACGCCTTCCTGCGGCGCGTCGAAATGCAGACGCTGGCCGGAGGGCAGGGTCATGGTCAGTTCGCCATAGGCCAGGCGCAGACACAGCTCCAGCGCGCGGCGCGCAAAGAAAGGGGTTTCGTCGAGACTGTGAATTGTCTCGCGGGTGGCGGGGATCACGGAAGCATAAGTCATGCTTGCAACCTTAGTCGTCGAATTCAGGAAATAGAAGATCAGCCGCGCGGGTTTGCGAGGGTCGGCTTTGAAGGCGGCTCTGGGGGTGAGTGATAGCGTGCGCCCTTCAGTTTCAGCTTCAGGGCCTGCCAGTGAATGGCGGTGATGACGCCGATCGTCATGAAGGGCGTTCTGGCGAACCGGCTCAGCAACAGCGAATCCGTGACCGGCTGGCGCCGCAGCGACATGGTGGCGGTCAGGCTGTGGCCGGTTTCCAGCGTCTTGCGAATGGCCAGCGTGAAACGGTCATCCGGCCCCTTGAGGTCGAAGTCGTAATCGCCCGCGACCGGGAAGAAGGGGGAGACATGGAAGACCTTTTCCGTCCGGTGGTGTTGAGGGCCTTCCTGCACCGCCGGCGCAACATAGGAATGGGCATGGCCGAACGTGTTGTGCACCTCGTAAATCAGCCCGCGCAATTCCCCGGACGGGCCGCGGCCAAACCACACTGACAGGGGATTGAAGGCATAGTTCAGGACGCGCGGGAAACACAGCAGGCTCAAAGATCCGCCATCCAGATTCACGCCCGCGTCGGCGAAGGTTTTTCGGGCCCAGATACACGGATCTGACCCGTCGCGGGCGCCGTGATCGGTGTCGTGAAGACTGAAAAGATTGAGGCCGTTGTGGCTGAAGAAGCGCAGGGCGGACGCGGTCTCATCCAGCCGGTCCATGTCCAGCAGAAACGGGAAAATGCGGTAGGAGAACGCGTGCCGGAACGGTGTCAGGCGTTCGTGATCCGTGCGGCCCGGATAGAAGGATATGCCGGGCGCCGGGGTCACTGCGCGGCGATGCGCGCCGCGTCGGCGTCCTGAGCGGCGGCCGGAATCGGACCGCCATCAAGCGCGCTGCCAGTAAAGTCCCAGGGCACGGATCCGCCCAGACGCAGCGCCGCGCGCAGGCCCGAAGTCAGGCCGTCTTCATGGAAGCCATAGCCCAGCCATGCGCCGGCAAACCAGGTATTGCGGACGCCCTGGATCTGGTTGAACCGCCGCCGTGCGGCGATGGAGGCGCTGGACATTCCCGGATGGTCGAACTCGAACTCCGCGAAGGTCAAGGCCGGCTCCGGATCGCGCGTGGGATTCAAGGTCACGAACACCGGCTTGTCGGGGTCGATATGCTGAAGCTGGTTCATGTCATAGGTGACATAGGCGGCGTCGGAATCATGCTCCCGCCGGGAATTCCATGATGCGAGGGCCAGATCGCGGTCGGGCGCCAGCGACGGGTCCCGGTGCAGGACGACGCGGTTCTTGCGGAAAGGGATGGCGTTCAGAAAGTCCAGCTCGTTCTGATCGGCGTCCGCCAACAGCGCGCGGGCCTGATCGGCGTGGCAGGCCAGTATGACGTCATCAAAATTCCGGGCCGGCCCGTCCGTGAAGTTGATCGTCACGCCGCCGGGCGTGCGGCGTACGCTTTTGACGCCGGCATTGGTGACAATGCGGCCCTCCAGCGACCGGGCGATGCGGTTTACATAATTCCGTGAACCGCCGACCACGGTCCGCCACTCGGGCCGTTCAAAATCGGTCAGGCCGTGGGCGGCGAAAAATTCCAGAAAAGCCTCGGCTTCCTGTTCCTTCATCTCATCGGCGCTGGCCGACCAGATAGCGCCCGCCATGGGCAGCAGGAACCGGTCTTGAAAGGCTTTTCCGTATCCGCGCTGGTCCAGATAATCGCACAGACGGATGCCCCGGGCGCGTCCCCTGGCTAGGTCGCGCTTGGCGGTCAGGCAGAACCGGACCATGTCGGCGATCATGCCCAGATGGGAGGGACGGAACATATTGCGTTTCTGCGCGGCGAACCCCAGCAGATTGGAGCACCATTCGATGCCCCCGGCTTCCGAATAGCCGAAGCTCATCTTGGTGGGCTGCGTTTCGACATCCAGATGGTCGAACAGGGCCGTCAAATTGGGGTATTGGCGCGGCGTAAAAACGATAAAGCCGACATCCACCGGGATCGTCTTGCCGTCATAGTCGATATTTACCGTGCAACTGTGTCCGCCCAGCCGGTCGCGCTTTTCAAACAGCGTGACATCAGCGGTTTCCCGCAGCGCCCATGCCGCGCCCAGCCCGGCGACGCCGGAACCGATCACGGCAATTTTCTTTTTGGCGCGCGGCTGGCGGCGCGCGGGAAAATCTACAATCGTCATTATGGGGCCAATTGATTAAATTGATTTGCCCACTTCTTACGTGCGGCGTAGCCAATCGGATTGGCGGCGCGCAGCGCCTGACGCTTTAAACCTGCGCGCGGAGAGGCCATATCCGCGCCTGTCACAGTATTTGCGGAGCCTTTTCCATGTCCCAGCCCAATTCCGTTATCCGGATCGACCGTCCCGGCGGTGGAGCCATTGAATTCGGCAATGACCGGAAACTGGCCTTTCTGGCCGGTCCCTGTGCGCTGGAATCCCGGGATCATGCGCTGATGTGCGCGGACCGGCTGGCGCAGATCGCGGACCGTCTGGACGTGGGGCTGGTCTACAAGACCTCTTTCGACAAGGCGAACCGCACCAGCGTGAACAGCCCGCGTGGCGTCGGGCTGGAAGATGCGTTGCCGATTTTCGAGGATATCCGGAAAGAATCCGGCCTGCCGGTTGTGACCGACGTTCATCTGCCCGATCAGTGTGCGATGGCCGCCCAGGCGGTCGACATGCTGCAAATCCCGGCCTTTCTCTGCCGTCAGACAGATCTTCTGCTCGCGGCCGCCCAGACCGGGAAGCCGGTCAATGTGAAGAAGGGCCAGTTTCTGGCTCCGTGGGACATGAAGAACGTCATCGCCAAGGTGGTGGAGGGCGGCAATCCGAACGTCATGGCGTGCGAGCGCGGGGCGAGCTTTGGCTATAATACGCTGGTCTCGGACATGCGTTCCCTGCCGCAGCTTGCCGAAATTGGCTGTCCGGTGGTTTTCGACGCCACCCATTCGGTGCAGCAGCCGGGCGGGCAGGGCGCAACTTCCGGCGGCGACCGGCGCTTCGTGCCGGTTCTGGCGCGCGCGGCGGTGTCCGTCGGCGTGGCTGCGGTGTTCATGGAGACCCATCCCGATCCGGACAACGCGCCGTCCGACGGCCCGAACATGGTCCCGATGGACCAGTTCGAGGGCCTGGTTTCCCGTCTTCTGGAATTCGACGCGCTGTCGAAGGCGGCCTAGTCCGGCACTTTCTTGATCGGGCTGCGCTGCAGGTCGACGGTTTCCTCGATCGGGTCGGCCATGCGCAGATCCTCCGCCAGCACGGGGAGGAAGGCCTGAACCCGCTGCCGGGCATTGGCCCGGATATCCCCGTAAAACAGATTGAACGGCGCCGGTTTATATCGGCCGCCAAGGCTCAAGGGGCGGCGATATTCGCTCTGGTCCGGGCGTTCGACCAACAGCACGCCATCTTCGCATTGCGCGCTGGTGACGCCCGGCGTCAGAGAAGGCGAGGCCGTGGGCTCCATGCCCTCGGCCGCCGCCGCGCCCTGATTGAGACGGGCCGGGGCGAAGTCTTCTTTCGTGCTCCAGAGCAGCGGATTGACGCAGAGCAGCGGGCGGTCTTCGACCGTTGTCATGTCGCCATTGCCTGTCCAGATCATCGGCCGGACCGTCAGGTGGCGGATCGTGCGCAGATCATCGGGCCGCGCGGAGGACCACGCCGCCACGCAGCGATATTCGCCCGGCGCATCACAGACATCGAACATTGAAAGCTGCTGATCGAACAGATCCAGCGGCAGCGGCGAATCGATGATATAGGCGGCCGCCATGCGTTCGCGGAGATCGGGGTCGGGACCGATTTCATCCTGCAACAGGCGCACGGCATGAAGCCCGCCCTGTTCAACGCCGGCGATCACAATGGCCGAATCGTCGCCCGCTTCCTCCAGGAATTGCGCAAAGGCGCGCTGCACGTCGCCATAGGCAAGCTGACGGGCGCGTCGGGCGTCGTCGCGATTGGTCAGGAAGCTGTAGAGCGAGGCCTGACGATAGCGCGGGGCGTAGATTTCACCGGCGCCGCTGAAAGGCGCGGCGTGGTTGGGCAGCATGACCTGCTCCAGCCGTTCTTTCGCCTTGGGCTTGTCGGTCGCCGCATTCCATTGATTGCCGCCCCAATAGGTCGTGGGGTGTATGAAGAAGACATAGGCCGGCTCGCCGCCCTCGCTGGAGGCCGGGCGTAACGCCCAGTTCGCCGCGTCGGCGTAATCGGGCTGCGGCGGCGGCTCATAGGTCTGGAAGGGCTGGCCCGGGTCCTTCATGGCGCGGAAAATATTGTCCCGCAGTCCGATCGCGGCCGCGACCAGCAGACAGAGAAAGACCGCCGCGGCGATCAGCGTGACGAGGCGCCAGCGGCGCTTGAGGAAGGAACCGGGGTGCATGGGCGCGGATTATCCGTCTGGATCGTGGCGCATCAAGGGCGGGGACGCAGGCTTTTCCGCGCGCCATGCGCGGACTAAGTGTTGAGCAGACAGCGACGGATTATTCATGCCCAAGGATCCATTTCCTCATCTGCCGGAAGACGGCCGGGGCGGCAGCATCTGGCTGACGCTGCGCAATTACCTGCTGGCCGGCATCGCGGTGGCGACGCCGCTGACGATCACGGCGTGGCTGGTGATCACGGTGATTTCGCTGTTCGACCGGATTTTCAAGCCGCTGGTGCCTTCGGTCTATAACCCGGAAACTTATCTGCCCTTTGCGATTCCGGGCCTGGGTCTGGTCTTCGCGCTGATCTTCCTGACCATGCTGGGCGCCATCGCGGCCAATATTCTGGGCCGCACCGCGATTGGCTGGGGCGAGCGGATTCTGGGGCGGCTGCCGCTGATCCGGAACATCTATGGCGCGGTCAAACAGATCATCGACACCATTATCAGCCAGCGAGAGCGGTCGTTTCAGGACGTGGCGCTGATCGAATATCCCAAGGAGGGAAGCTGGGCGCTGTGTTTCGTGACCGCGACCGCCAAGGGCGAAGTCGCCGAGAAGCTGGGCGATGACTATGTCGGCGTGTTCATCCCGACCACGCCGAATCCGACCTCCGGCTATCTGCTCTATGAGAAACGCTCCAACCTGAAAATCCTGGACATGTCGGTTGAGGAAGGCGCCAAGCTGATCATCTCAGCCGGGCTGGTGACGCCGGAAGACCTTGCGGAAGCGGAACAGGAAGCGGCTCACCCGGACCGCAACAGGCGCACGCCGTCATCTCTGCCGAAGAGGTAGAGCAGGACACGCAGCGCCTCGCCGCGCTTTCCTTTCAGTTCGGGGTCGGTCTCCACGACATAGCGGGCGTCGTCCGCGGCCATGCGCATCAGATTGCCGTGAGCTTCAAGCGTGACGAGTTTGAAATCGGGCAGTCCGCTCTGACGGACGCCGAGAAGGTCGCCTGAACCGCGCAGTTTCCAGTCCTCTTCCGCAATTTCAAAGCCGTCCTCCGTCCGCCGCAGGGCGTCCAGGCGGGCCTTGGCGGTCTCGCCGAGCGGGTGCTGGTAGAGGAGAACGCAGCTGGATTTCTTGTCGCTGCGGCCGACCCGTCCGCGCAGCTGGTGCAGCTGGGCGAGTCCGAAACGCTCGGCGTGTTCGATAATCATCACTGTCGCGTCCGGGGAATCGACGCCCACCTCGATCACCGTGGTGGCGACCAGAATATCCGTCTCGCCATTACGGAAGGCGAGGGCGGCCTGTTCCTTCTCCGCCGCTTTCATCTGGCCGTGGACCAGGCCGATGCGCAGCCCTGTGACAGTTTCCAGATGCGCCTTGCGGTCTGTCGCGGCGGACAGGTCGCTGCGGTCCGATTCCTCGACCAGCGGGCAGACCCAGTAGACGCGTTCGCCGCGCTTCACCGCCGCGGTGACGCGCTCGACGATCTCGGGCAGGCGCTCCATCGGCACGGCGCTGGTGGTGACGGGGGTGCGGCCGGGCGGCTTCTCATCCAGCCGGGACACGTCCAGATCGCCATAGATGGAAAGCGCCAGAGTGCGGGGGATGGGCGTGGCCGTCATGACCAGAGTGTCCGGGCGCATGCCCTTGGCGCCAAGCTTCATGCGGTCGGAGACGCCGAAGCGATGCTGCTCATCGACGACGGCGAGGCCAAGATCGGCGAAGTCTACGCCTTCCTGAAACAGGGCGTGGGTGCCGCAGACCACATCAATCTCACCGCCGGCCATGCGCTCAAGAATTTCGCCGCGCGCCTTGCCCTTGTCGCGGCCCGTGAGCGCGGCGACGGTGAGGCCGGCAGGCTCCAGAAAGGCTTTCAGGCTGGCGGCGTGCTGACGTGCGAGGATTTCGGTCGGCGCCATGACGGCGGTCTGCATGCCGGCCTCGGCGGCCCGCGCCGCGGCCAGCGCCGCGACGAAGGTCTTGCCGGAGCCGACATCGCCATGAAGCAGGCGGGTCATGCGCTGCGGCAGGGCGAGGTCCGCGAAGACTTCTTTCGCGGCGCGTTCCTGCGCGCCTGTTGGCTTGAACGGGGCGGCTTTCAGGACGACCGAGACAATCTTGCCGTCGCCGGATATGGCGCGGCCGGGCAAGGCCTTGCGCCGGGCGCGGGTGAGGCTGAGCGCAAGCTGGTGGGCGAGGATCTCGTCATAGGCCAGACGCATGCGGCCGGGAGTCGTGGGTTTCAGGTCTTCCACGGCTTGCGGGGCGTGCATCGCCGTGACGGCTTCCAGCCAGCCGGGCCAGCCTTCGCGGTCCCGCATCGGCTGATCCAGCCATTCGGGCAGGTCCGGCGCGCGCTCCACCGACAGGGCGATTGCGGCGCGGAGCATCTTGCCCGACAGGTCGGCGGTCAGGGGATAGACCGGCTCGATTTCCGGAATCTGGTCCGCTTCGCCGGGGGCCACGATATGGTCCGGGTGAAGCATCTGGATTTCTGAGCCGAAACGCTCGACCTTGCCGGAGACGATGCGGGTCGCCCCCTCCGGCGCGATGCGGCGCAGCCAGTCCGGCTTGGCGTGAAACCAGGCCAGCGTCAGGAAAGCGGAATCGTCGGAGGCGCGCACCCGGTACGGGCGGCGCGGCCCTTCGCGGCCCAGATGCTGATCGATATGCACTTCCAGCGTGGCGATCTCCCCGTCCGGGGCATCGGCCACGGCGTTCTGCTTGCGGCGGTCGATCAGGCTGGCGGGGGCATGAAACAGAAGGTCGCGCACCGGCCTTCCCCCGCAAGCGCGTTCGATCAGACGCGCCGTCTTCGCGCCCACTTTGGGCAGGGTCTCGGCGTCGGCAAACAGGGGGAAAAGAATCTCGGGCCGCATGATCTGAAAGATGCGCCGGGAGGAGTGGTTTTGTCATCCTCTGGCTCATGCGCCGAAAGCTCCGCAGGTCGTGCGACCCCGGAGGCGTGGATAGGTGAGGGAAGCGGCGCGCGTTTCGGAGCGCTGGCCGTATTTATTATTGGATTGCTTTGCGCACCGAAGCTGCGCGCCGCTGACGTTTGAACCTGCCTGAAGTTGGCCTTGCGACCGTTTTTCCTTCGCAGTCCCTTCCGACAGGCCGGAGCG
>NZ_JACESD010000070.1:0-11494 GCF_013911995.1 Euryhalocaulis sp. | reverse complement strand
GAAAACGGCGCAGACCTTAGTTTCGGCGGCGCGGAGTCCATGCCGCTGGAGCAGCGCCGCTGGCTGGTTACGCGGATCAACCGGATCATTGATGACCCGTCCCGGCTGGGCGACGCCATGGAGCGCTGGGCGCCGCGCCTGCTGTTCGTCCTGCTGCCGGTTTACGCGCTGATCCTGGCGGGGATGCATTTCTGGCGGCGGGATTTCGTGTTCTACGACCATCTGGTCGTGTCGCTGCACGCGCACGCCTTTTTCTTCCTGCTGATGACGGGATTGATCATCGCCGGCATCGGTCTGGGCGGCTTCCTGACGACGACGATTTTCATCATCTGGAGCAATTTCTACATCTATCGCATGCACCGCCGCGTCTATCGCCACGGACGGCTGACCTCCGTGTTGCGGACGCTGGTTCTGGATTTCGTCTATATGATCGTTCTGACGCTCTCCCTGGTTATCCTGTTCTTCCTGGGCGTGGCTTTCGTCTGAACCGCATCCCGTTTTTGACCGCGCATGAAAAAGCCCCGGAGCGTTCGCTCCGGGGCTTTCTTTTCAGCGATGAACCGGCGATCAGCCCGCTGGGTTCATGCCGCAATCACTGGCGAGGAAGTTTTCAATCTCGCGCAGCGATTCACGGTGCTGTTCCGGCCACCAGGGCAGGCTGTGCGGCATGTCGTCGATGACGACCAGCTTCGCGTTCACCTTGTCCTTAACGGCGTTGTAGAAGTCCTGAGAGTGGAACAGCGGCACGCGGGTGTCGCGGTCGCCGTGATAGATCAGGATCGGGATATTCGCCTTGCTGGTGTTGTTCATGGGATCCATGCCCTTCACCGTGCGGCCCTGAAGGGCGCGCTGCAGGCGGTTCTCGCTCCAGCTGTTGTCCAGCTTGGCCAGATCCGCGACGCCCGCGCCGGCGATGGCGCAGCGGAACGGACCGTTTTCGCGGACCGTGGCGGCGAAGGCGGCGAAACCGCCATAGGAGTACCCGAAGATCGCCATGCGGTTCGGATCGGCGATGCCCTGCTCAACGAGCCACTGGGCGCCGTCATCCTTGTCGTCCTGCATCTTCTGGCCCCACTCGGCGTCGCCGGCCATCCACAGCTTGCGGCCGAAACCGGTGCTGCCGCGATATTGCGGCTGCAGCACGGCATAGCCGCGGGAGGCGAGGAATTGCGGCCAGCCGGAGCTGTCCCAGCCGGCGCTGTCGCGCGCCCAGGGACCGCCATGCGGCAGCACGATGCTGGGCAGGGGTCCGTCGCTCTTTTCCCAGCCGGCGGGCAGGGTCAGGAAGCCCGGGATCTTCATGCCGTCGCGCGCCTGGTAGTTGACCAGTTCGGTCGCGCGAAGCTGGTCCGACTTGATCCACGGACGCGCCGCGCCAATGACATCCGTGCGGCTCTTGTCGCGGAGCAGATAATAGGTCGGCGGGTTGGTGGAGCTGGACACCGTGAACATGATCTTAGACTTGTCGCCGGTGTAATTGCCGAAGCTGATATTCTGACCCGGGAAGGCCTGTTCCAGGCCCTTCTGGATCGAATCCCATTCCGGATCGACGTAGTAGGTCTTCTGAACCGCGCCGCCATAGGTGAAGCCCAGCAGCTGGTTGAAGTCCGCTTCGGTCGAACCGAGGATGACGCCCGTGGCGCTGAAATCGCGCGTGGCGAACATCGGCTCGTCATCGAATTCCCGTGTCTGCGGATCGTAGAAATAGACTTCCGCCAGGTCGTCCGACATCAGGTCGGTGATGACGTAATATTTCCCGGTTTCCTCGTCGCGGCCGGCAATGCCGACGCTGTGGCGGCCGGACGCCGTCGTGGTCAGCTTGTCATGGACCTCGAAGGCGCCGGTGGACGGGTTCTTCAGCAGGATTTCGAAATCATAGTCGCCGCCGCCCGTCGGTTCGATGCGGGACTGGGTCAGAAGCTCGCCCGTGCGGGAATCGAACAGCCCGGCCGCTTCACGCGAATTCTCGCGGTAAATCAGCTCTTCACGGCCGCTCTCAAGGTCCACGCGGATATATTCGGCGTTGAGCGAAGCGGTGTTCAGGCGCTGCGCGATCACGTCATTGGGGTCCAGCGGCAGATCCTGATGCAGGCCCGCGGTGCCGGTCAGCTCGAAGCAGAGCTGCGTCGCCTCGCTGGTGCCCAGCATGTTCTGGGCCTTCTGGAACGGCTCTTCGAAATCGTCCATATCGGTCGACGTCATGTAGAGCTTGGTCAGGAAGGTCCGCGTGTTGCCGATGCTGCGGCCTTCAATGCCGCAACGGCCGGCCGGGCCGGTCCAGGCCTGACGGCCGACGGCGAACAGCTTGTCGGCTTTCAGCGCCTGAGCGGCGATGAAGCGCATGCGGTCATTGCCCGGGGTGATGACCGGGCCTTGCGAATTTTCCAGGTCCCAGACGGCGAGCGCCAGCTCTTCGCCCTTATCGCCCGGCGGCGTCATGAGTCCGACGAGATACGATCCGTCGGACGACATGGTCACATTTGTCACGGCCGGCGTGCGCGCCAGATCCTCGACCGGAATCTGGGCGTTCGCGCTGGTCACGGCCAGCAGTCCGGCGGCGCCGCCCATGAGTGCGCCTATGCGTCCTAGCAGTCTCATTTTATATGAGCTCCCCTATACCCTTGATTTTTAAACGGCGCGCGCCGCGTCCCTGAACGGTCCGCCGTCTCTGTGGGCGGAGTTAACAGCGAGGCCGGGACAGAAACAAGCGTCCGGGTGTTAATGGCGCGGACAGGGTGCGGCAATCTGTGCGTCAACATTACCAAAATTGTGACTGTCAGGACACAGTGACCACATTACAGCCGCTTAAATCACATTTTCGTCACTCCGGCGCCTTGCGGCCCGGTTCGACAAAGGTGACAAACCGGAGAGAAACTAACCGGGAAATGTATGGTTGGTTAACTTTGGGGATTCCTCGTCGACCTTTTTGGGGGTTACAACATGATTAGAACTATGAACCGCCGCGGGCTTCTGCTCGCGAGCGTTGCCGGGATTTCGATGATTGGAGGCGCTGCGCTTGCTCAGGACGAGCAGGACGACGCCCAGGTCGAGCAAACGCAGGAAAGCCCGGCGGCTGAAGCCGCTGCTTCCGGCGACGACACGATCATCGTCACCGGTTCGCGTCTGCGCCGTGATGAATTTTCCTCGGCCTCGCCGATCCAGGTCCTGAACGCGGAATCCGCGTCCCTGGAAGGCCTGATCGACACCGCGGACATCATTCAGGGCTCGTCCATCGCGGCCGGCTCCGTCCAGTTCAACAACCAGTTCGGCGGCTTTGTTGTCGAAGGCGGCACGGGCATCAACTCGATCTCGCTGCGCGGTCTTGGCGCCCAGCGCTCGCTGGTGCTGCTGAACGGCCGTCGTCCGGGCCCGTCGGGCACGCGCGGCCAGGTTGGCGCGTTCGACCTGAACGTTATTCCGACCTCCATCATCCAGCGCGTTGAAATCCTGAAGGACGGCGCGTCTTCGGTTTACGGTTCTGACGCCGTCGCCGGCGTGGTCAACGTGATCACCCGCACCTCCGTTGAAGAGCCTGAGCTGAACTTCCAGTACAACCAGCCTCTGGAAGGCGGCGGGGAACAGTTCTCCATCAATGGCGCCTATGGCCTGAACTTCGACACGGGCAGCATCGCGCTGGCCGCCGAATACAATCTGCAGGAAGACCTGTCCCTGGGCGACCGCGATTTTCTGGGTTGCCAGCAGGACTACATCTACGACGCCTCCACCGGCGAGCGCATTGACCGCGAAGACCGGTCGATCCTGGCGGGTTCGAAGAATGGCGGTTGTCAGGGCCTGTACCACAACACGATCATCGACGCCGCATTCGGCACCCGTTACATCCCGTCGCCGGATGGCGTGACGGTTGGCCCGCTGGCGGGTTACCGTCCGCGCGCCAACGGCACCTATGACGATGGCGATGGCATCCCGGCCTTCTATGAAGACGTGCTTTACCACCCGCTGGTTGGCCGTTCCGATGCGATCAACCGCAACGAACGCTTCAGCCTCTATGGCGTCGCCGACTTCGATTTCGACGTCCTGGGCGGTGTGAAATGGGTGAATGAAGCCCTCTTCACGCGTCGTGAAACGACGGCTGAAGGCTCCCGTCAGTTCTTCCCGCTGATTGGCGGCGCGAACACGGAGAACCTGTTCGGCGGCTTTACGGGTTATGTTTATAACAACGACCCGGCCTACGAGAACCCGTTCCTCAGCGTTCTGCAGCCGGTTGCTCCGTATCCGAGCGACACGGAAGTCGTGGTTGATTACTACAACTTCGCCTCGCAGCTGGACGGCGGCTTCGGCTCCACCGGCTTCCTGAGCGACTGGACCTGGACCTTGAGCGGCGTCTACTCCTATTCGGACGGCGAATACACGAACAAGAACCAGATCTTCAACGACCTTTCGGGCGATGTGCGCTACGACGACGACGCTCCGATGTACGATCCGTTCTCGAATGCATTCCTGAGCGGCAATTACGGCGATGATTTCTACGATCTCATCGGCGGCGACGTGACCGGCAACACGATCTACGAGCAGTGGACCGCGACCGGTTACGTGACCGGCCCGCTCTTCACCCTGCCGGCTGGCGATGTCGGCGTCGTGCTGGGCGCGGAATATCGTGACTTCTCCATCGAAGACACGCCGTCTCAGGAATCCCAGGATGGCAATCTGTGGGGCTTCACCTCCGCGCAGGTTACCGAGGGCAGCGACAATGTGGCGGAAGCCTTCGGTGAGATCGAAGTTCCGGTTCTTGCGGGCCTGCCGGGCTTTGAAGAACTGACCTTCTCGGCTGCTGGTCGTGTTTTCGACTACAAGAGCACCGGCAGCGGCGAAGTGTGGGAAGTTGGTTTCAACTGGCAGGTTGTTCCGGCCGTCCGCTTCCGCGGCACGATGGGCACGTCCTACCGTTCGCCGGCGCTGTATGAACTGTATCTGGGCAACCAGACGGCGTTCTTCGATCAGCTGAACGATCCGTGCGTGGATTATCAGAACAGCTCCAACGAGCTGATCCGTCAGAACTGTGCGGCGGAAGGCATTCCGGCCGATTATCAGGGCGGCGCCTCTTCGGGCACGATCATCACCGGCGGCGGTGTTGGCGTCCTGGAGCCGGAAACGTCTGACGCCTCCACGATCGGCGTGATCCTGACGCCGTCCTTCACCAATCTGAGCGTCGCGGTCGACTACTTCGAAATCGAAGTGAACGACCAGATCGCCCAGCTTGGCGCCGGCGGCATCCTGAGCGGCTGCTACAACGCTACGAACTTCCCGAACGAGTTCTGTAACCTGTTCGACCGTGGCGATGTGAACAGCCCGTTCGCGATCACCGAGATCCGTGACAGCTTCATCAACATCAACGAGCAGACCACCCGCGGCATCGACCTCACGGCGCGTTATCAGCGTGAGTTCGACTTCGGTACGCTGACCGTTGACGGTAAAGCGACCTGGACCCTGGAAGATGTCCTGCAGCTGTTCGACCCGGCGGCGACGTCGAGCTTCGACAACAACGACTTCAACCGCACCATCGGTGACCCGGATGTCGTTGCGAACCTCGACCTGCGCTTTGACCGTGGCGACTGGACCTATTCCTGGTTCATGGACTTCATCGGTCACACTTCGAACGAGCCGTTCGCGAGCGACGACTTCACCTATTTCGGCCGGGCGGCGTTCCGTCAGGTCGAAACCGAAGCGATCTGGTACCACGCTCCGTCCATCCGCTGGTCGGGTGACAAGCTGGCCGTCACGTTCGGCATCCAGAACATCTTTGACGAAGAGCCGCCGATCATCTCGACCGGCGCCGGCGCCACGCGCCGTGGCAACGTGCCGCTCTCGGGCACGCAGTACAGCCTCCTGGGCCGCACCGCGTTCCTGCGCGTCAACAAGACCTTCTAAGACGGTCTTGCAAAACAAAAGAAAGGCGGGTCCTCCGGGACCCGCCTTTTTTTATGCGGCAAAACTGACGGTTCCGCCGGGCCATTTCGTTCGTCATGGAAACAGGGACAAATGTCCTGCGGAAATTCGCGCTCTCAGGACGCCGCCTTCGAGACGCCCTGCCGGGCTCCTCAGGCTAAGGGAGGGGTTGGAAACTATTGTTCCTCCACCCCTTTCTATCACCCTTTCCCTGAGGAGCCGCGCCATTGGCGCGGCGTCTCGAAGGGCTCTGAAAACAGGGACAATCCCGAAAATATCAGACCGGGTGCGGGGACGGCGTAAGCTCGTCCCCGTTCGCCGTCATGCGAGGGGCTTCGGATCCGGTCGCCCGAGGGACGGAGTTGAACGCGGTTCCCGGGATACGGGGCTCTCTGACCAGAGGGCTTACGTCCCGGCGCACCGCCAGGCACCAGTCTGAGGCTGAAATGCCCTGGCTATTAAGACTCTGGCGGAAAGCGGATGGAGAGGCCGGTCCGAGGCGACTCCCGCCCTCCGCAAAAGAACCGCGCGGCGCGTCTCTTTGGGGACGCGAAACATACAAACACACGGTCTCCGGCGTCCCGAAAGACGCGCCGCGCCACCCTCGTGTTTCTCTTTTCCAAACTCTGCTGCGAATGCGCCGTGGAGCCAAACGCGTAACGAAGACACCAACCTAAAACGTCATCCTCCGACGGAGCGAAGCGGAGATCGGAGGACCCAGTTGGAATCTTTGCGCCCCACGTTCCCTGGGTCCTCCGGTCAAGCCGGAGGATGACGGTGAAAAGAGAGGTGTTGGGCGAGGCAGAAAAATCCTCGCCCCCTTAATGGGGGCAATGAAGTCCCAAATGCTCGAAGAGGATTTGGATGACTGAATGGGAGAGGGCATGGCTTCAGAACAAAGCGCCAATCCGGAGAGGTCCCCCTCTCCCTTTCGTGCAATACCAAGCCGCTCACGCGTCATGGGCGCTCAAAGCCTTTGTCGGAAAATCGATTCACTGGATCGATTTTCTCTCCTCAGCCCCCTATCAGGGGGCGAGGGGGAAGAAGCGACCGCCGCGTCTCATGCGCGAGGATATCGTTCAGCGTTCCGGCCGATGGCTCCAGACAAAAAGAGCCGCGCCGGATCGCCGGCGCGGCTCTTTCTGCGGTTAGGTCTGCTATCGCTACCGGACGTCCGGCAACTCCGAGCGAGCCTGGATCTCGCCGCGGCGTTCGGAAGCCTGACGGGCCTGCAGCGCCGCCTGCACTTCCGGCAGCTGGGAGACATTGTTCAGCGTGATCATGGCCTGCGCCGCCTCGCTGGAGACGCCGAAGAAGGCCTGCAGCGCCTCAAAGCCTTTCAGAGGCCGCGGGAAGTGTTTGATCGTCACGCTGGCGTCCGGTTCGATATCGGCCAGACGCTTGGCGGCGTCGATGGCGGTGCGAAGGCCGCCCAGCTCATCCACCAGACCGCGCTCCATGGCCTGCTGCCCCGTCCACACGCGGCCCTTGGCGATTTCCAGCACTTGCGGCAACGGAATCTCGCGGCCCTCCGCGACGCGGGTGGTGAACTCGTCATAGCCATCCTGCAGATAGGCGCGGACGGCGGCTTCCTGACTTTCGGTGAAGACGCGCTGCGCGGTGTAGGCGCCAGAGAAGTCCCCGCCGACAGCCAGCGGTTCGACATTCAGTCCGACCATTTCCAGCGTGCCGTCGACGACGATCTTGCCGCCGAAGATGCCGATTGAGCCGGTGAGCGTGGTCGGGTTGGCGACGATGTGGTCGGCCCCGGCCGAGACATAGTATCCGCCGGAAGCGGCCAGCGTGCCCATGGAGATCACGACCGGCTTGCCGGCTTCCTGCGCGCGTTCCACGGCGTCCCAGATCTGGTCCGAGGCGACAATCGAGCCGCCCGGCGAATCGACGCGATAGACGATGGCCTTGACCGATTCATCCTTGGCCGCCTCGTCGATGGCCAGGGCGATAGTGTCTGAGCCCATGTAGTCTCCACCGCCGAACGGGCCGGTGTAATCCAGCGTTTCGCCGGTCACGACCGCGCCCTGGCCGGAAATCATCGCGATGACCGGGCCTTTCTTCCAGGCGCTGCCGCGGGCTTCGGCATAATCGGTGAGGGCGACCAGATCGCCGCCGCCGGCGCGCTCCAGCGCCGCGTTGCGGGCTTCGGAGACCTGTCCCATGCGGTCGACCAGCTTGGTGCTGACCACCGCTTCGGTGGAGTAGGGGGCCGCGTCCAGAATGGCGCGGGCCTGTTGCGGCGTCAGATCGCGGTCCTGCGCGATCTGCGTCAGCGACGAATCATAGATGGACTGCAGCATCGCCGTCAGCGATTCGCGGTGCGCGTCCGTGTAGCCGGATTCGTTATAGGAATTGGCCGCGGTCTTGTACTCGGCGATTTTGAAAATCTGCGACTGCGCGTTGTACTTCTCCAGCGCGCCGCCGAAGAACGGCGTCTCGCTGGCCAGGCCTGTCGCGCTGAAGCCGGCCGTGTCCTGCAGCCACAGCTCGTCCGAGGCGCTGACCGCCAGATAGGGCAGCACCGAGGTGGAGTTGAAGCCCTGGCTGTGGGTGATGACGAATTTTCCAGCCCCGCGGAGGCCGAGAATTGCGTTGCGAATCTCCTCGGCCTGGGCGGGCGGCATGCCAAACTCATTGGCCCGGATGAAGACGCCTTTGACCTTCTCGTCGGTTTCGGCGCGGGCGAGGGCTTCGATGGTGGTGGTCAGGGACGGCGTTTCGCCAAATGCGAAAGGCGCGCCGGAGGGCTGATCCAGCATCGGTTCGCGCAGGTCGAGTTCCAGCACCAGGCTGTCCCCGGCGACCGAATGCTCGGCGGCGGAGTTGTCCCCGGCCGCATTGACCGCCGCGGCAATCAGCGCGCCCAGCATGAAAAGAGACAGAAGCACAAACAGGAAGACGCCGACAAAGGCGCCCAGCGCGCTAAAGAGAAACTGCTTCATGATTTGAAACTCGCAATTCGCGGACCGCTTGCGGCCCTGACCTTACTGTTATTCGATAAGATATATGCGAATTTCGATAAAGAAAAGGCGCCAGCGGTGAAAATGACATTTCGCCGCGGCGCCTATCTGTAATTATTGGTCGGAGTAGCAGGATTTGAACCTGCGACCCCCGCCTCCCGAAGACGGTGCTCTACCAGGCTGAGCTATACTCCGTAAGCAAGGCCGCGGCGTATAGCCCGCCTTGAAGCCAAGCGCAACGGCGCGTCTGTAGTCGGGTGTGTGACAGGCAGTGTAGCGGGGGCGTTGCAATGGCCGTTGGGCCGCGCTATAGCCCCGGCCTCCCGCGCAAAGCTCTCCGCCGCGCGGCGGATTATTGGGGCGTAGCCAAGCGGTAAGGCACCGGGTTTTGATCCCGTGATCCCAGGTTCGAATCCTGGCGCCCCAGCCACCCTTCCCAGAAAAATTGCAGTGCCGCAGGATACGCGTTCATCGAGTGGCCGCCGGGACGCGCGGTCTGCGGGCCGCGATCCTTCGCAAACCGCCGCCGCGCCTTGTTTCGCGAACATTTGTCCGGAACGTCTGTCAGGGGGTCGCCGCAGGCCGCAGCGCGGACCGCTTGTTCGCGAATCTGGCTCAGGAATCCCCTCTCAGGCGAGTAAGGCGCAATCTTCATGTCTGCAAGGTTGCTATCCTCGCACAGCCGGTGCTAGCGTCATTTCCAGAAACAAGAGGGACGGGTCCGGTCACGGATCATAATTGTTCCCGGAGAAGACGGCGGGCCAACCGCCGCGGGCTGCAGTCGGGGATGGGTTGAAGGGGTTCAACCACTCCAGCTGAAATAATTATCCGCCGCCACAATCGAGGCGCATAGCGGCGTTAATGATTGTGGCGGACAAGTTTGATCGATTTGGAAGGCGCCGGAGCCAATAAATCCGGCGTCGCATCTTGCGAGGCGAGTATGTCGAAACTCTCATTCCTTCTTCGCGCGGGGCTGGTCGGCGCGGTGGCCGGCATGGCCGCGGGCGGAGCGGCCAACGCGCAGCTTGAGCGCGCCGTTCAGGTCGCTCAGCAATCCACCGAAGCCGGGCAACAGTCCCAGGACCGCGTGGAGCAACTGGACGATTCACGCACCGATCTGGCCCGCGAATATCGCGCGGTTCTGCAGCAGATCGAAAGTCAGCGTCTGTTCGTTGACCAGCAGCGCGTCTTCCTGCGCTCCCAGCAGAACGAGATCGAATCCCTGCAGTCCCAGATCGGGCGCGTGGAGAACGTGAAGGTCGAGCTGCTGCCGATGATGCGCGAAATGGTCGATAATCTGGCCAATTTCGTTGAGCTGGACCTGCCGTTCAACATGGTGGACCGCCAGGAACGCATCCAGCGCCTGTATGACAATCTGGACGACGCCGATGTGAGCGTCGCCGAACGTTATCGCGTTATTCTGAACGCCTACGAGATCGAGGCGTCCTATGGCCGCGGCATCAACGCCTATGAAGGTCCGCTGACCGAGGGCGGCGAAGACGTCGTTGATTTCCTCCGCATTGGCCGTCTGATGCTGATCTATAGCCGCAAGGACGCGGACGAATATGGCTACTGGGACCGCGAGTCGGGTTCCTGGCAGCCGCTGCCGGGCGATTACGGCCTGGAGCTGAGCAAGGCCTTCCGCATCGCGCGCAACGCCGCCGCTCCGGAAATCCTTCTGGCGCCGGTCCCCGGCCCGGTTCAGGGCGAGTATCAGGCCGCCGCGCCGCTTCCGCCGCAATCGAGCGCTCCGGCGCCGTCCGCGCCTCCGGCCAACCCGGCCGATGAGGGCGACACTGAGGAGGGCGCTGACGATGAAGCGTCTGCCGAGGACGCCGAGGCTTCCGAAAACACTGAAGGCGGCGATGCCGCTGAAAACCAGTAAGCGGAGTTCGTTAGAGCAATGAAAAAGATGAACTTTACCCGTACCCTGGTTATGGCTGCCGCTTCCTTCGGCCTGATCGCCACCGGCGCGGCCGCGGCGCAGCCTGACCGTGAACCCGCTTCGTCCCTGTCCGAGCTGCTCAATCGCGTGCAGCAGGACAGCCGCGAAGCTTCCCAGTCCTTCCAGCAGCGCGAGCAGGAATTCCAGCAAGCGCGCAGTCAGCAGCAGGCGCTGCTGAATCAGGCGCGGTCGGAGCTTTCCACGCTCCAGGGCCAGGCCTCTTCGCTGCAGGCGCAGTTCGACGCCAACCAGGCGCGGATTGACGAACTGGACGTGCAGCTGCGTGAGGCGCAGGGCGAATTCGGCGAACTGTTCGGCGTTGCCCGTCAGACCGCCGGCGAATTTGCCGCGGCTGTCCGCAGCTCGGCGATTTCCGCGCAGTATCCGGGACGTCACCGCGTTCTGGACCGTCTGGCGAACTCCACCACGCTGCCGACCCGCGAAGAGCTGGACGCGCTGTGGAAAACGATGCTTCGCGAGATGATCGAGCAGGGCAACACCGTTGTCTTCAACCGCACGGTCGCCAATCTCGACGATAGCGGCGAAGCGCCGGTCTATCGCGTCGGCCCGTTCGTTCTGTTCACCACCCAGGGCGGTGCGCAATTCCTGAAATATGACGGCTCCAACAACCTGTTGTCCGTTCTTGAGCGTCAGCCTTCCGGCCGTACTG